>CAKTZW010000173.1 GCA_934636065.1 uncultured Labedella sp. | reverse complement strand
CCGCCATCTCGACCGCGCCACGGTGGTGGGCGATCATGAGCTGCAGGAAGAAGATCTCCGCGTCGCGCCCGGTGAGGGTCTTCAGCTCGGTGATCTGAGCGTCGGTCGCGAGCCCCGGCATGGGCGAGCCGGGTTCGTGGGCGGAACCGCTTCCGCTCTCGTGCCCGTGACCGGATCCGTCGAGAGCCGGTCGGGTCATCCACGTCATCGAGGGCTCGGAGCCCGCTTGGGACAGGCCCCACTGCTGCAGCCAGCCGTACATCATGCCCGACTGGGTCGCCTGCGTCGTCGTGATGTCGTACGCGAGGGTGCGCACGTCCTCGCCGTCGGTCAGGTCGCGCACGATCAGGGAGAGCTCGACGCCCTGGTTGTGGTGCGTCTGCATGTCCCGCGCGAAGCCCGCCTCGGCGCTCGTGTCGGTGGGGGTCGCCTCACCGAGGGTCGACAACCGACCCACCGAGAACGCGACAGCGGCGACAGCCGCGAGGACGAGCACCGCGACGATCGCCACGGCGACGGGAGATCGGCGTCGAGCGGAGCCGACCAAAGTCGCCGGCTCCTCGCGCTCCGTCCCGTCGGGGTCGAGGGTCATCCGGTCAGCTCACCTTGCCAGGGCCGTCGACTGCTCCCGAGCACGAGGCGCCCGGCTCCGGCACCTCGTCGCTGCGCCAGTACTCCTCGAAGAAGTCGGCGATGCGCGCGTCGTCGACGCCGTCGGCCTTCAGCTGGGCGTTCCATGCGCTGACCACGACGGGGCTCGGCAGATCCTCGAACGGCGAAAGGATGACATAGGTCGACGGCAGCTTCTCCTTGAGGGCCGTCAGATCGTCGTCGCTCAGCGACGGGTCGTAGGTGACCCAGACGGCACCGTGCTCGAGCGAGTGCACGGCGTTCTCGTTCGGGACCACCTCGCTGTACACGCCGCAGTTGAGCCAGTACGGGTTGTGCTCGCCGCCGGCGGGCGGGGTCTGCTCGTAGGTGACGGCGCCCTCGACGTGACCGGCCGTGTTCTCGAAGGTCTCAACGCCGTCGACCTCCGCGCCCGTTCCGCCGGCCGTGTAGGAGGCGTTCCGAGGGGCTGTCAGCACGATCGTCGTGACCACGAGGGCCACGATCGCGAGACTGCCGATCACCGCCGACCAGATCCCGATGCGGCGGTTGCGCGCCTTGCGCGCCTGCTCCTTCTTGTACGCCTCGACCTTCTCGGCGCGTTGAGCGGCTCGTTGCTCCTTGACGCTCTGCTTCTTCACCGACGGCGGAACGCTGGAGCCGGACGGCTTCTGCTGGTTGGGGGTCACGGGGGCCTCTCGGTCACGGGTCACTCTTCCGATCCAACCTAGGCGATCGCGCTGTGTATTCCCTCGAATGGACCCTGTCGTCACACGGAAGCCATGGTCGGGGGCCTCGTCTAGAGTGGAGGCGTGCCGTCCCCCCTGTCCTGTTGTCGCTGTCGTTGACCACGCCGCACGACCCCGCCCGGGGCGAGGGCGACCCCTCCGACAGCTACGCAAGGACACCGGTGATGAAGTACGCAGCCTCCATTCTCGATCTCGTCGGCGACACCCCGCTCGTCCGCCTCAACTCCGTGACGGACGGCATCGCCGCCACGGTGCTCGCGAAGATCGAGTACATGAACCCCGGCGGGTCCGCGAAGGACCGCATCGCGAGTCGCATCGTCGACGCCGCCGAGCGCGAGGGGCTTCTGAAGCCCGGCGGCACGATCGTCGAGCCCACGTCCGGCAACACGGGCGTCGGCCTCGCCCTCGTCGCCCAGCAGCGGGGCTACCGCTGCGTCTTCGTCCTCCCGGACAAGGTGGGCGAGGACAAGCGCAACGTCCTCACGGCCTACGGCGCCGAGATCGTCGTCACGCCGACCGCCGTCGCTCCCGACCACCCCGAGTCGTACTACAGCGTCTCCGACCGACTCACCGCGGAGATCCCCGGGGCCTTCAAGCCGAACCAGTACGCCAACCCGAACGGGCCGCGCAGCCACTACGAGACCACCGGGCCGGAGATCTGGCGCGACACGGACGGCCGCATCACGCACTTCGTCGCGGGCGTCGGCACCGGCGGCACCATCTCCGGCACCGGACGGTACCTGCGCGAGGTCGCCGGCGACTCCGTCCGCATCATCGGCGCCGATCCCGAGGGCAGCGTCTACTCGGGCGGGACGGGCCGCCCCTACCTCGTCGAGGGCGTCGGCGAGGACTTCTGGCCGGGCGCCTACGACCCCTCCGTCGTCGACGAGGTCATCGCGGTGACCGACGCCGAGTCCTTCGACATGACCAGGCGGCTCGCGCGCGAAGAGGGACTCCTCGTCGGCGGTTCGAGCGGCATGGCCGTCGTTGCGGCGCTCCGCGCGGCCCGCGACCTGCCCGCTGACGCGGTGGTCGTCGTACTCCTCCCGGACGGCGGTCGCGGCTACCTGGGGAAGATCTTCAACGACAAGTGGATGCGGTCGTACGGCTTCCTCGAGGAGGACAAGGGCGCGACCGTCGCCGACATCGTCCGGTCGAAGAACGGCGAGCTCCCGGCCCTGCTGCACGCGCACCCCGTGGACACCGTCCGCGACGCGATCGCCGTCATGAGCGAGTTCGGAGTCTCGCAGCTGCCCGTCCTCACCGCGGAACCGCCCGTCGTGATGGGCGAGGTCATCGGCGCGGTCTCCGAGCGCAGCCTGCTCGAGAACGTGTTCTCGGGCGAGTCGAAGATGTCGGACACCGTGTCGACCGTCGTCGCCGAGCCCCTCCCGATCATCGGCTCGGGGGAGTCCCTCGCCGCCGCGCGAGCGGCTCTCGCGTCGACCGACGCCCTGCTCGTCACCCTCGACGGCAAGCCGCACGCCGTCATCACCCGTCACGACCTCCTCGCCTTCCTGGGCGAGTAGAGGCATCGGCACCAGCGAGGAGATCCCCATGCCGAAGAAGAAGCCCGGCCCCGAGGCGTTCGCGACCCGCGCGATCCGTGCCGGTCAGGACCACGACGCCGCGACGGGCGCCGTCATCCCCCCGATCTTCCAGTCCTCCACGTTCGTCCAGGACGGCATCGGCGGACTCCGTGGCGGCTACGAGTACGGACGGAGCGCGAACCCGACGCGGACGGCGCTCGAGATCCAGCTCGCCGCTCTCGAGGGCGGTCGGCACGGGCTCGCGTTCTCGTCGGGTCTCGCCGCCGAGGACGCGCTCCTCCGGGCGGTCGTGCGGCCGGGCGACCACATCGTGATCGGCAACGACGTGTACGGCGGCACCTACCGGCTCATCAACCGGATCTTCGGAGACTGGGGCGTCGAGCACACGGTCGTCGACCTCGCCGACCTGCGCGCCGTCGGCAAGGCGATCACGCCCCGGACGAAGGCGCTGTGGATCGAGACGCCCTCGAACCCGCTCATGAAGATCAGCGACGTCGCCGAGCTGACCGAGATGGCGCACGCCGCCGGCATCCTCGCCGTCGTGGACAACACGTTCGCCTCGCCCGCGCTCCAACGACCGCTCGACCTCGGCGCCGACGTCGTCGTCCACTCGCTCACGAAGTACATCGGCGGTCACTCGGACATCATCGGCGGCGGCCTCGTGCTCGACGACGACGAGCTCGAGGAGAAGGTGCGCTTCCTGCAGTTCGCGGCCGGGGCCATCCTCGCGCCGATGGAGTCGTGGCTCACGACGCGCGGCATCAAGACGCTCGACGTGCGCATGCAGCGTCACTCCGAGACCGCGGGGCGGCTCGCGGAGTTCCTCGACGGGCACCCGGGCGTGGAGACGGTCTACTACCCGGGCCTCCCGGGCCATCCCGGGCACGCCATCGCGGCGAGCCAGATGTCCGGTTTCGGCGGCATGCTGTCGATCGCCGTCGCGGGAGGGGAACGCACGGCCCGCCGGTTCGCCGAGAAGACGCGCATCTTCCGTCTCGCGGAGTCGCTCGGCGGCGTCGAGTCGCTCGTGAACTACCCGTCGGCGATGACGCACGCCTCGGTCGCCGGCACCGAGCTCGCCGTCCCCAAGAACGTCGTGCGGCTCTCAGTCGGGCTAGAGGACGCCGACGAGCTGATCGCCGACGTGGATCGCGCGCTCGGGAAGGCCGTGAAGCAGCGCTGAGCGGCTGCGGGCGGCGCCGCGCCCGAATGACGAGGCGCATTGTCAATCCGGCGACGACGGCTCGAAACGATTCGATAGGCTGGACGGGAGCACTGGCCCGCTCGTGCCCCGAGGCGACGAGCCGTTCGATCCGCTCCCAATCCACCCCACTGCTGAAAGCCGTTCCGTGACGACCGTCGTTCACCCCGGCGATTCGCTGTCCCGTCGACAGCGCGTCGTCTACATCATCGTGCTCGGGGCGCTCACCGCGCTCGGGCCGTTCACCATCGACCTCTATCTGCCCGCGTTCCCCGTCCTCGAGGACGATCTCGACGTGAGCGCGGCGCTCATCCAGCTCACCCTCACCGGCACGACGGTGGGGTTCGCGATCGGGCAGCTGTTCATGGGTCCGTGGAGCGACAGGGTGGGCCGTCGACTGCCGCTGCTCGTGGCCACGAGCGTTCACATCCTGGCGTCGATCGGGGTGATCTTCTCGCCGGACATCGTCTGGCTCGGCGCCTTCCGCGTGCTGCAGGGCGCGGGTGCGGCCGCCGGCGGTGTCGTCGCGATGGCCATGGTGCGCGACCTGTTCGGCGGGAAGCCCCTCGTCCGGATGCTGTCGCGGTTGGCTCTCGTGAGCGGGCTCGCCCCCATCCTCGCTCCCGTCATCGGCTCGCAGCTCCTGCTGTTCGTCGACTGGCAAGGACTGTTCGTCTTCCTCGCCGTCTATGGCGCCGTCGTCGTCGCCGCCGTCGCCCTCTTCATCGTCGAGACGCTGCCTCCCGCCCGGCGCGCCGAGGCCGGACACAGCACGATGGGACAGCGGTACCGCGCCCTGTTCACGGACCGCGCCTACATCGGTGTCGCGATCATCGGCGGCATGACCTTCTCCGGGCTGTTCGCGTACCTGTCGTCGTCCTCTTTCCTGTTCCAGGAGCAGTTCGCGCTCGACGCGCAGCAGTACGGGCTCCTCTTCGCGGTCAACTCGCTCGGTGTCGTGGTCGGCGTGCAGATCTCCTCGCGGGTGATGAGACGCTACGGGCCGCAATGGGTGCTGACGTTCACGACGTCCGTCCACGTCGTCACGGCGACGACGATCATCCTCCTCGCGCAGACCGACGCCGGGCTCCCGGGCATCCTGATCCCGTTGTTCTTCTACATCACGGCCTGCGGGTTCTCGTTCCCCGCCGTCCAGGTCCTGGGGCTCGCGAACCACGCGAAGG
>CAKTZW010000172.1 GCA_934636065.1 uncultured Labedella sp. | reverse complement strand
TCGCGCTGCACGCGATCGGGGACGCGGCCAGCACCCTCGCGCTCGACGCCGTCGAGCACGCCATCGCCGTGAACGGGGAGCGGCCGCGGCGGCATCGCATCGAGCACCTCGAGTACGCGGCGGTGGGCACGGCCGAGCGGATGGCGCGGCTCGGCGTGACGGCCTCGATGCAGCCCGTGCACGCCGACCCGGCGATCTTCGCGAACTGGGCCGCGCAGCTCGGCGACGACCGGGCGGACCGAGCGTTCGCGTGGCCGGAGTACGAGGACGCCGGGGCACTCCTCGCGTTCTCGACCGACGCGCCGACAGCCCCGCACGCGGCGCTGCCGAACCTCTACGTCGCGACGACCCGCGCGTCCGCCCTCGACACCGCGGTGCCCGCCGTGCACCCGCGGTTCGCCCTTCCCGTCGATCGCGCGATCGCGCACGCCACGCGAGACGCGGCCGCCTCGATGGGCGACGGGCCGTGGCGCGGACGACTCGCGCCGGGCTACGCGGCGGACTTCATCGTCCTCGACGCGAACCCGCTCGTCGACGGTCCCGCCGTGCTCCTCGACGCGCGCGTCGTGCGGACCGTCGTCGCCGGGGTGACGCGGTTCGCGGACCCGGCCGCGAACAGGGAGGAGACCCGATGACCTGGCGGATGCCCGCGGAGACCGATCCGCACGAGCGCACCTGGATGACGTTCCCGAGCGAAGGCCTGACGCTCGGCTCGACAGCCGTCGAGCGCGAGGCGTGCTACGCCGCCTGGGTCGAGGTCGCTCACGCGGTCGCGGAGTTCGAACCCGTCTCGATCCTCGTGGATCCGGCCGAACGCGCTCGCGCCGGCCGCATGCTCGGGGGGCACATCGAGGTCCTCGAGGCCCCCGTCGACGAGTTCTGGATGCGCGACTCCGGTCCGACCTTCGTCGTCGACGACGACCGCCCGGGCGTCCTCGGCGCCGTGGACTGGACCTTCAACGGCTGGGGCGCGCCCGAGTGGTCCGACTGGCGCCTGGCCGCCGAGCACGCCTGCATCGTCGCACGGGCCGTCGGCGCCGAGATCGTCGACTCCGCGCTCGTGAACGAGGGCGGAGGCATCCACGTCGACGGTCGGGGCACGGTACTCGCGACCGAGACGGTGCAGCTCGACCCTCGCCGGAACCCCGACGCCGACAAGGAGCGCGTCGAGGCGGAGTTCGCCCGCACGATCGGAGCGTCCCGCGTGATCTGGCTGCCGCGCGGCCTCACCCGCGACTACGACGACTTCGGCACGAACGGCCACGTCGACATCGTCGCGACCATCCCGTCACCGGGGGTCCTTCTCCTCCACGATCAGCGGGATCCGGACCACCCCGATCACGCGGTGTCCCGCGATCTGCGAGCGCTTCTCGCCACCGAGACGGACGCGAGAGGAAACCCGTTCGAGATCGTCGACCTGCCGGCGCCGGCGACGCTCCGCGACGACGAGGGCGTCGTCGACTGGAGCTACGTCAACCACCTGGTGGTCAACGGCGGCGTGATCGCGTGCGGCTTCGACGAGCCCGTCGCGGACGCATGCGCGCGCGAGGTCCTCGAAAGCGTGTACCCCGGGCGCGCGGTCACGACCGTCGATGCCCGCGAGATCTTCGCCCGCGGCGGTGGGATCCACTGCATCACGCAGCAGCAGCCGGCGGTCGCTCGATGATCGAGGTGTACGAGGCGTCGATCGCGGACCTCCGTGCGGCGCTCGACGACGGACTCGCCACGGCGGTCCAGCTGATCGAGGCGTACCTCGCGCGGATCGAGGCGTACGACGCCGAGCTCAACGCCATCGTCGTCCGCAACCCCGACGCTCTCGCCGACGCCGCGGCCTCCGACGCGCGACGCGGGGCCGGCGCCCCGCTCGGCCCCCTGGACGGGATCCCGTACACGGCGAAGGACAGCTTTCTCGTGCGCGGGCTGACCGCGGCCGCCGGCAGCCCCGCCTTCGCGGACCTCGTCGCGCAGCGCGACGCCTTCACGATCGAACGGCTGCGCGCGGCCGGCGCGATCTGTCTCGGCCTCACGAACATGCCCCCGATGGCCAACGGCGGCATGCAGCGCGGGCTCTACGGTCGCGCCGAGAGCCCGTACAACCGCGCCTTCCTGACCTCCGCCTTCGGCTCGGGGTCGTCGAACGGATCCGGCACCGCGACCGCCGCGAGCTTCGCCGCGTTCGGGCTCGGCGAGGAGACGTGGTCGAGCGGGCGGGCCCCGGCCTCCTGCAACGCGCTCTGCGCGTACACCCCGTCGCGCGGCGTCATCTCGGTGCGCGGCAACTGGCCGCTCGTCCCCACCATGGACGTCGTCGTCCCGCACACCCGCACGATGGCGGACCTCCTCGCGGTGCTCGACGTCATCGTCGCTCCCGACCCGGACGCGCGGGGCGACTTCTGGCGCACACAGCCCTGGGTGCCGATCCCCGCCGTCGGCGACGTCCGGCCGGACTCCTACGCCGCGATCTCGGCGTCACTCGCCGGAGTCACCCTCGGCGTCCCGCGGATGTACATCAACGCCGATCCGGACGCCGGCACCGGGGAGTCCCCCGGCATCGGCGGGTCCACCGGGCGGCGGATCGAGACGCGCGCCTCCGTGATGGAGCTGTGGGAGGCGGCGCGGGTCGACCTCGAGGCGGCGGGAGTCACCGTCGTCGAGGTCGACTTCCCGCTCGTGTCGAACTACGAGGGCGATCGCCCCGGCGCACCGACGATCGCGACGCGCGGCCTCGTCCCGCCCGCGTTCCTCCGCCGCGAGATCGTCGACCTTTCGGCGTGGTCGTGGGACGACTTCCTGCGCGCGAACGGCGACCCCGCCCTCTCCACGCTCGCGGACGTGGACGGCGCCCGGATCTTCCCGCATCCGCCGGGTGCGCTCCCCGATCGCTACGACGGCTTCGACGACGACATCGCCGAGTATCCCCGGCAGGTGCGGGAGCATCCGGTCCGTGAGCTCACGGACATCCCGCACCTTGCCGAGGGGGTGCGGGGGTTGGAGGAGACGCGCCGCCTCGACCTCGACCAGTGGATGGACGGCCTCGGCCTCGACGCCGTCGTCTTCCCCGCGCTGGCCGACGTCGGGCCCGCCGACATGGACGTGAACCCCGCCTCGGCGGACCTCGGGTGGCGCAACGGCGTCTGGGTCGCGAACGGCAACCTCGCGATCCGGCACGTCGGCGTCCCGACTGTGACCGTTCCGATGGGCACCATGGCCGACATCGGGATGCCCGTCGGGCTCACGTTCGCGGGACGCGCGGGCGACGACGTCGCGCTGCTCGGTCTCGCCCAAGCCTTCGAGGCGACGGGCGGGCGCCGCACGCCGCCGCCGCTCACCCCGCCGCTGTAGCGGCCGCGCCCGCGGCCTCCGCGCGTCAGCTCCCGGCCCCGGCCTCGGCCTCGGCGCGTCAGCTCCCGGCCTCGGCCTCGTAGCCACTTTGAGCGCATTCCATCCGCTATAGCCGACTCAATGCGCTCAAAGTGACGACGGGACGGGGGGAAGGGAGCGAGCCGCGCGTCAGCTCTCCGGCTCGTAGCCGATGAGCCAGCGGAGCCCGTACCGGTCGACGACCTGGCCGTCCGTCGCGCCCCACGGCCGCGGCTGCAGGGGATCGACAGAGGATGCGCCGTCGGCCAGCGCGTCGAACCACTCGTGCAGGATCGCGGGCGCGGCCGTTCCGAGCAGGGAGAGTCTCACGCCCCGCAACGCAACGGGCTCCTCGTCTCCCGTGGCGTCGGAGCCGGCGAGCGCGACGAGCCCGTCGAGGGTCCCGTGCGCGATCGCGTCCGGATCACCGTCCGTCCGGCCGAACTCGGCGAGGGTGTGGAGGGTCAGCGTCCCGCCGAAGATCTCGGCGTAGAAGCCGAGCGCTTCGCGGGCGTTACCGGGAAAGGTGAGGTACACGAGCGGCGCTGGCATGCACCCACGCTAACGCCCGGGCCTCCCCGCACGCGAGCGCTACATCCTCAGCCGAGCGCTACACGAATCGGTGTAGCGCTCGGCGAAAGGAGTAGCGCTCGAGGGTAACGGGGTGACTGCGACGGCGGGGGGGTGGGGGTGCAGCGGCGGCACCGGGGCGGTCAGCCACGGAAGGCGGCGCGGTGCGCGGCGGCGGGGTGGGTGAACGGGAGCAGCGGCCCGGTGCCCGGGAACAGCCGCTCGCGAAGCGTCGACTCGGCGTACTCGGTGCGGTAGCGGCCGCGCCGCTGCAGCTCGGGCACGAGCAACTCGACGATGTCCGTGAACGTGCCCGGTGAGAGGTACTGGACCACGTTGAAGCCGTCGACGCCGGTGCGCTCGACGATCTCCTCGAGCCGGTCCGCGACCTGCTCCGGCGTGCCGACGACGTGGAAGGGGTCGCTCCACGGATCGGACAGCGAGTCGATGATCGCCTTCGCCTTCCCTCCCTGCGCCTCGGCGAACTCCTTCTCGCGCGATTCGATGTGGCCGCGGCCTGTGAACGAGACGCCCTCGTCCTCGGCGAGCGCCGCGACGTCGATCCCGGTCCCGCCTCCGAAATGCACGAGGTACCCGTCGAGGTCGCGGTAGCCGAAGACGTCGTCCGCCTTGCGCCGCGCCTCCGCCTCGGTCTCGCCGAGCACGATGTTGACGGACGTGAACGCGCGGATCGCGTCGCGACCCCGGCCGAACGACTCCGCGCGGTCGCGGAGGTCGCGCACGTCGGCTGCGACCCGGTCGAGGGTGCGGGACGCGACGAACACGCCCTCGGCGTGACGAGCGGCGAGGTCCTTGCCGGCGTCGGAGCTGCCCGCCTGGTAGATGACGGGGGTGCGCTGCCGGCTCGGCTCGCTCAGGTGAGGCCCGTCGACCGAGAAGAAGCGGCCGTCATGACGGATCTCGTGGACCTTCGCCGGGTCGGAGTAGACGCGCCGCTCACGATCGCGCACGACAGCGTCGTCGTCCCACGACCCCTCCCACAGCTTGTAGGAGACCTCGAGGAACTCCTCGGCCACGTCGTAGCGCACGTCGTGCGTCACCTGCTCGCGCAGCCCGAAGTTGCGGGCGGCGTCGGGCAGGTACCCCGTGACGACGTTCCACGCCACGCGCCCCTTCGTGAGGTGGTCGAGGGTGGAGAGCCGTCGCGCGTTCCCGAACGGCGGCTCATACGTGGTCGACGCCGTGACCGCGAAGCCCAGGTGACGGGTGACGGCCGCCATCGCCGAGACCAGCAGGTACGGGTCGTTGTTCGGGATCTGGATGCCGCGCTCGACGGCGGGATCGCGACTGCCGCGGTAGACGTCGTAGGTGCCGACGACGTCCGCGAGGAACATGGTGTCGAACAGCCCCTCCTCGAGGAGCCGGGCCTGGCTCTG
>CAKTZW010000171.1 GCA_934636065.1 uncultured Labedella sp. | reverse complement strand
CGTGCATGACGGCGATCGGGGTGTCGAGGAGGAGGTCGCGGAGCATCCCGCCGCCGACCGCCGCGACGACGCCGATCGTGATCGCGGGCACGAACGGCACGCCCGCGGCGATCGCCTTGCTGACGCCGATGGCGCAGAACATCCCGATGCTGAGCGCGTCGAGGAGCGTGATGACGACGGCGATGCGGGCGACGGCGCGCTCCAGCAGCATGCCGCCGAGCGCGGCGAGGGCAGCGACCACGATGTACTCGTTCGTCGAGAACGTGGCGGGCGGGACACCGATCAGGACGTCGCGGAGGATGCCGCCGCCGAGTCCTGCGGCGATGCCGACGATCGTGACGCCGAGCAGGTCGATGCCCCGGCGCTGCGCCTGCGCGGCGAGCGTCGCCGCCTGGAGGCTCGCGAGTCCGACGGCGACGAGGTCGACCCAGAGCGGGATGGTGAAGAGGGGTGACACCCCTCCATCGTGGCATGCGACAGCGGCCCGCCCGCCGGACCGCGCGAGGTGATCAGGGCGAGCCGGGGCCCCTCCACGGCGCGGAGCGGGGATAATCGAAGGGTGCCCCTGTATCGAGACGAAGCGGTCGTGCTCCGCACGACGAAGCTCGGTGAGGCCGACCGCATCGTCACCCTGCTCTCGAAACAGCACGGCAAGGTGCGCGCCGTCGCGAAGGGCGTGAGACGGACCGCGTCGAAGTTCGGGTCCCGCCTCGAACCGTTCATGGTGGCGGACGTGCAGCTCTACGAGGGCCGGAGCCTCGACATCATCACGCAGGCCGAGTCGCTCGGGGCGTATGGCGCCGACATCGTCGCGGATTACCCCAGCTACACGGCGGCCAACGCCATCGTGGAGACGGCCGACCGGCTCACCGATGCTGAGCCCCAGCTCCAGCAGTACCTGCTGCTCGTCGGCGCGTTGCGTTCCCTCGCCCGCCGGGATCACGACGCGGCCCTCGTGCTCGACGCCTACCTCCTGCGGTCGCTGTCGCTCGCTGGCTGGGCTCCGAGCTTCTTCGACTGCTCGCGGTGCCAGAAGCCGGGGCCGCACTCCCGCGCCGTCGTGCAGCTCGGCGGCGTGGTGTGCGAGGAGTGCGCTCCGCCGGGGAGCCCGCGACTCGACACCGACACCCTCGGTCTGCTCTCCGCCCTGCTGACGGGCGACTGGGGGGTGGCGGACGACAGCCCGGACGACGTCCGTCGCCGCGCGAGCGGCGTCACCGCCGCGTACACGCAATGGCACCTCGAACGCGGGCTGCGTTCGCTCGCGCACCTCGATCGGGAGCCGCTCGCGACATGACACCGAAGCCGTACACGCATCGCGACGCCGTGCCGTACCGCCCCATCGACTGGACCGGGATCTATCCTCCGGAACTGCCGCGGCGCGTCGTGCCGCAGCACGTGGCGATCGTCATGGACGGCAACGGGCGGTGGGCGAACCGTCGCGGCCAGACGCGGATCGAGGGCCACCGCGCCGGCGAGGGCGCCTTGCTCGACGTGGTCGCCGGGGCGATCCAGCTCGGCGTTCGTCACCTCACCGTGTACGCGTTCTCGACGGAGAACTGGGCGCGCTCGCCCGAGGAGGTGCGCTTCCTCATGGGCTTCAACCGCGACGTGCTGCACCGCCGCCGCGACCAGCTCAACGAGTGGGGGGTGCGGATCCGCTGGGCCGGGCGCCGTCCGCGACTCTGGCGGTCGGTCATCTCCGAGCTCGAGTTCGCCGAACGGCTCACCGCCGCCAACACGACGCTCACCCTGACGATGTGCGTCAACTACGGCGGTCGCACCGAGATCGCCGATGCCGTCCGCTCCATCGCCGAGGAGGTCGCGGCCGGGCGCCTCAAGCCCTCCGGCGTCACGGAGAAGACCATCGCCCGCGCGCTCTACCTGCCCGACATGCCCGACGTCGACCTCTTCGTCCGGAGTTCCGGGGAGCAGCGCACGAGCAACTTCCTCCTGTGGCAGAGCGCCTACGCGGAGATGGTCTTCCTCGACACGCTCTGGCCCGACTTCACTCGCGCGGATCTGTGGCGGGCGGCGGAGATCTACGCCTCCCGCGATCGGCGCTTCGGCGGCGCCGTCGACAAACCGACGTCGGAGGGCTCATCCGGGGAATAGGGTCCGGGCCGCTGTCGTTGGCCGACGACATGACTGAATCGCTTCGCGTCGACGTGTGGTCCGATATCGCGTGCCCCTGGTGCTACATCGGCAAACGCCGGTTCGAGGCCGGGGAGTCCGTATGGCGCGAGGGCGCCGGAGACGCCGCACCGGCGGTCGAACTCGTCTTCCACAGCTTCGAGCTCGCCCCCGACACCCCGGAGGACTTCGCGGGCGACGAGGTCGCGTACCTGTCGCGGCACAAGGGGATCGCTCCGGAGCAGGCGGGTCAGATGCTCGACCACGTCACGGGCATCGCCGCCTCGGTCGACCTCGGGTACCGCTTCGATCTGCTCCAGCACACCAACACGGTGCTCGCTCACGAGCTCATCCACTTCGCCACGTCCCGGGGCAAGCAGTTGGAGATGACCGAGCGCCTCATGTCGGCGTACTTCACGGAGGGGCGCCACCTCGGCCGTGCCGAGGAGCTCGTCTCGCTCGCCGGTGAGGTCGGTCTCGATGAGAGCGAGGCGGCCGCCGCGCTCGAGTCGCACGCCTTCCTCGAGGACGTGCGGGCCGACGAGCGTCAGGCGAGCGAGCTCGGGATCAACGGGGTGCCGTTCTTCGTCATCGACGGGAAGTGGGCGCTCTCCGGCGCGCAGGAGCCCGCGACCTTCGCGGCAGCGCTCGCGCACGCCGAGCGCGAGCGGGCGGCCGCGGGGGCCGGCGCATGACGGACCGACCCGCCTTCACCGCGCCGTCACAGGGCTTCGCGTTCCTCGCCCCGGCTCAGGACGCGTGCGAGGGCGACGCGTGCCTCATCCCCGGTGCCGTGAACCCCGCGGGGCCGACGTCACTCCTCGACGGTGATGTCGGCGACGGTCGCTCCGAGGGCTGACAGCAGCGCGTCGCCGTCGACCAACGCGCTGAGCCCGTGCGCTCCGGCGCCGAGCGCCACTCGATGACCGCGCACGCGCTCGTCCGCGAATACGGGCCACGCCGTCGTGCTGCCGAGCGGAGTGATCGTCCCGCGCTCGTAGCCCGTGGCGTCCTTCGCCTGGCTCGCGTCGGGCAGGGAGAGCCGGTTCGTCCCCACGACGGCTCGGAGGCTGGCCCAGTCGATCTTCCGACCACCGGGGACGAGGGCGAAGAGGTAGTCGCCGTCCGACCGGCGGACGACGAGCGACTTGACGACGTCACCGGGCTCGATGCCGATGAGTGCTGCGGCCTCCGCGAGACTCGACGCCGCCGGGCGCTCGATCACCTCGACGTCGAGGCCGATGGCTGCGGCGTGCGCGCGCATCGCATCGGGGCCGGTGGGAGCGGCATCGTCCTGCCGCGGCTCTGAGGCGTCCGACATCGTGCGCACTCCGATCTGGGAGAATGGAACCGACATGACGACTTCAACGATAAGCGAGCCCCCGGGCACGCGGGCACGCGCCGGACTGCGCATCGGGCCGCTCGAGCTCGACACCCCCGTGGTCCTCGCTCCCATGGCGGGGATCACGAACACCGCGTTCCGGCGGCTGTGCCGCGAGTTCGGCGCCGGTCTGTACGTGAGCGAGATGATCACGTCGCGAGCCCTGGTCGAGCGCACGCCCGAGACGATGCGGCTCATCACGCACCACGAGTCCGAGACCCCGCGCAGCATCCAGCTCTACGGCGTCGACCCGAAGACGGTGCGCGAGGCCGTGACGGTCCTCGTCGCGGAGGACCGCGCCGACCACATCGACCTCAACTTCGGCTGCCCGGTACCGAAGGTCACACGGAAGGGTGGGGGAGCGGCCCTGCCGTGGAAGCTCGACCTGTTCCGCGACATCGTCGAGAACGCCGTCGACGCGGCGGGCACCATCCCGCTCACGATCAAGATGCGCAAGGGTATCGACCCCGACCACCTCACCTACCTCGAGGCGGGTCGGATCGCCGAGGGCGCCGGAGTGGCGAGCATCGCGCTCCACGCACGCACGGCGAGCGAGTTCTACTCCGGACAGGCCGACTGGAACGCGATCGCGACCCTCAAGGAGACGATCGCCTCTGTCCCGGTGCTCGGTAACGGCGACATCTGGTCGGGCGAGGACGCGATCGCGATGATGGAGCAGACGGGCTGCGACGGTGTCGTCGTCGGCCGCGGCTGCCTCGGTCGGCCGTGGCTGTTCGGCGACCTCGCAGCGGCGTTCGCGGGTTCCCCGGAGCGGCACCGCCCGACGCTCGGGCAGGTCGCCGCGACATTCCGCCGCCACGCGGAACTCCTCACGGAGTTCTTCGAGAGCGAGGAGCGCGGCTGCCGCGACATCCGCAAGCACGTCGCGTGGTACTTCAAGGGCTACCCGGTCGGCGGCGACCTCCGCACCCGTTTCGCGATGGTGGAGTCGCTCGAGCAACTCGACGAGCTGATCGCGTCGCTTCCGCTCGACGCCCCGTATCCGGGCGCCGACGCCGAGGGACCCCGCGGCCGCGCCGGGACCCCGAAGCGTCCCGTGCTGCCGGAGAACTGGCTGGCGTCGCGCTCCCTCGACGTCCGTGAGGCGAGCGACCTCACCGAGGCGGAGCTGGACACGAGTGGCGGCTGAGACCATCGAACAGTACGGCGCCGCGGACAGCGAGCGGTGGCTTCCCGAGTCCCACTCGTCCAGGCGCAGCGACTTCGCCCGCGACCGGGCACGGCTCCTCCACTCGAGCGCGCTCCGTCGGCTCGCCGCGAAGACGCAGGTCCTGTCGCCGACGGCGGGTCTCGACTTCGCGCGCAACCGGCTGACCCACTCGCTCGAGGTCGCCCAGGTCGGCCGTGAACTGGCGACGAGCCTCGGGCTCGATCCCGACATCGTCGACACGGCTTGCCTCGCGCACGATCTCGGTCACCCGCCGTTCGGGCACAACGGGGAACGCGCCCTCTCGGAATGGTCTCGCGACATCGGCGGGTTCGAGGGCAACGCGCAGACCCTGCGGATCCTGACGCGACTCGAGCCGAAGGTCTTCGGGGCGGACGACCGCAGCTACGGTCTCAACCTCACGCGTGCGAGTCTCGACGCGAGCTGCAAATATCCGTGGCCCGCCACGGAGTCCGTCGCGGAGCCCGGCGGGCGCGAGAAGTTCGGCTTCTACGAGGACGACCGCGAGGCGTTCGAGTGGGTGCGGATCGGGGCGCCGGACCGGAAGCCGTCCATCGAGGCGCAGGTCATGGACCTCTCCGACGACATCGCGTACTCGGTCCACGACTTCGAGGACGCCGTGGTCGGTCAGTGCATCG
>CAKTZW010000170.1 GCA_934636065.1 uncultured Labedella sp. | reverse complement strand
GTGTGGCCGTCGCCGAGGAGGTGGATCTGTTCGGCGAGCAGCTTCTGCAGGTGCGCCTCGACGCCGTCCTTCTGGAGGCCCGGATCGACGCCGAGGTCGTGCGCGGAATCGTGCTCGATGTCGTGGATGGAGACGATGAGCATGTCGGCGGTCTTCGTGTGGGTCACCTTCCACACCTCGGTGACGCCCGCCTCGCGCTGCGCCTCGTCCGGCTCGATGATGCTGAGCGTGCAGGGTGGGCTCATCCAGTTGAGCGGCTTGTAGCTGCCGCCGTCCGAGTGGACGAGGAGGCTGCCGTCGCCTTTCACGACGAGGAGCCGCTTCGCGAGGGGGAGGTGGGCGGTGAGTCGTCCGGCATAGTCGACCGAGCAGGTCGCGATCACGAGGCGCACCCAGCGAGTGTAGCCCGCCCGTCGGCGGGGTCGGACCGGAGCTGCGCGGCTCGCGTCATTCCGCACTCCTCTCGCCACGTCGCCACTTTGAGCGGATTGCGACCCGTATACGCGACGCAATCCGCTCGAAGTGGCTACATGAGGGGACGGTGACGCCGCGGCCGGGGGTCAGGCGGCGGACTCGGCCGCCGAGCGCTCGCGGGCCGCACCGGAGGACAGCCCCGCGACGACCATGAGCACGAAGACGATGAGCAATGCGTTCAGGATGCCGACATGGTCGGCGACCACGCCGATGAGGGGCGGACCGACCAGGAAGGCGCAGTACCCGATCATCGCCACAGCGCTCACGCGAGCGGCCGCGTGCCGCGGGTCGTCGGCCGCCGCGGACATCCCGACGGGGAAACCGAGCGAGCAGCCGAGCCCCCACAGCACCGCGCCCACGATCGCGATCGGGAAGAGCGGAGAGAAGATGAACAGCGCGAGACCGACGATCCCGGTGGCCGCCGACACTCGGAGGACGGTGACGCGGTCGAAGCGGTCGATGAGCGGGCCGCCGGCCACCCGGCCGACGGTCATCGCACCGACGAAGACCCCGAACACGATGGCGCCCGTCGTGTTGCTCTGGTCGTGACCGTCGACCACGGCGATCGGCATCCAGTCGTTCGCGCTTCCCTCCGCGAAGGCCATGCCGAGCATGATGAGCCCGATGAAGACGAGGCGCGCGTCCGCCCACACGAGGATCTTCTCGCGGATCCGCTCGCGCAGCGGGGGGCGGTCCTCCCGGGCGACCGCGTCGAGCTCCTGGCGGATCGGCACGAAACGGACGGCGACGAGCGCGCTCACGGCGAGCACGACGGACATCCCGAGCGCGTGCCACAGCACGTCGATGTGCAGCGCGGACGCGGCCGCCCCGACACCGGCCCCGACCACGGTCCCGCCGCTGAAGAGCGCGTGCATGAGCGGGAGGACCGTCCGGCCCAGTTCCTTCTCGACGGCCGCGCCCTCGACGTTCATCATGACGTCGACGCTCCCGTTGCCGTAGCCGAAGATCGCGAGTCCCACGAACACCACGACGGGGGAGAGCAGCACGGTCGCGCCGATGCCGACGACCGCCAGGCCGGCGGCGACGAGGATCATCGAGAGAGCCATGCCACGGCGCGGTCCCAGTGTGTTGAGCAGCCACGCCGACAGGAGCAGCCCGAGGATCGACCCCGCCGACATCCCGAAGATGAGGATGCCGACGTTGCCCGTCGTGAGCCCGAGCCCGTCACGGATGGCGGGGAGCCGGGAGACCCAGGTCGCGATGCTCAGACCCGAGAGGGCGAACATGACGAAGATCGCATTGCGCCAGGCGACGAGTTCCGAGCGGGTGAACGCGCTGGTGCGCTGCGGCGAAGAAGACAAGTGAGATTCCCGTGAAAGAGCGGATCGAATCGATTCGAGAGTCGATTCCGCCTAAGCTATCCCGAGCGGACGCGAGGGGTCAAGCACAGCCGACCGCATCGATGAACGGCGGGGAGACGATGGGCCGACGGAGCGACCAGGCCGACGCTGGAGGGCGCGCGACGCTCTCCGACGTCGCCGCGCGGGCCGGAGTCTCGCCCTCGACGGCCTCCATCGCGTTCAGCGGACAGGGCCCCGTCTCGGCGGCCACGAAGGCCCGAGTCGTCGCGGCGGCCGAAGAGCTCGGCTACACCGGGCCGGACCCGCTCGCCCGTTCGCTCCGGACGGGGCGCAGCGGCATCGTCGGCGCCCTCATCCCTGACCGCATCGGGACCTCCTTCCGCGATCCCGTGGTGATCCAGACCCTCGACGGCGTCGCCGAGGAGCTCGGCCCGGTCGGGACGGGCCTCCTGCTGCTCTCCGAGCGCACGGGGGACGGCGACAGGGTCTCGCTCGACTCGGTGCCCGTCGACGCACTCGTGCTGCTCGGCTGCGGCGTCGCCTCGACGTCCGCGATCTCGGTCCTCCGCCGACGAGGTGTTACGGTCATCACGATCGAGGGCGACCCCGAAGCCGGTGTGGCGAACATCGACGTCGACAACCGCGGCGGGACGCGGCTCCTCGCCGAGCACCTCCGCGAGCTGGGCCACCGTGACGTGGCGCTCGTCGCCCTGCCGCTCTCGCCGGCCGACGGCCTCGTCCCGCTCACGGATGCGGCGCTCGAGGCGGCCACGACGCGTCCGGCCGTCACCCGGACGGCGGGGGCCCGCGACGTCTTCCCGGGGGCGAGCGGCGTCGTCGCGAGCGGGAGCACGATCGGTGCCGGTCGCGCCGCCGGGCACGTCCTCCTCGACGTGCCGCCGTCCGAGCGACCGACGGCCGTCGTCGCCCAGAGCGACCTCCTCGCCGCCGGCGTGATCTTCGCGGCGCAGGACCTCGGACTCTCGGTGCCGGGAGATGTGAGCGTCGTCGGCTTCGACGGCATCCGGGTCGAGGAGCTCGCGCATCCGCTCACGACCGTGGCGCAGCCGGCGCACGAGAAGGGGGTCGCCGCGGGTCGCGCCGTCATCGAGCTCCTCGACGGCGGTCGACCGGAGAGCCGGTGCTTCCCGGTCGTGTTCGAGCCCGGCGCGACGACAGGCCCACCCGCGCCCTGATACCGCGCGGGTCGTGTGCGAGGCTGGGAGTGGCCGGCGCCGCCGCCGGGTCATTCCCCGGAGGAGACGCATGCTGTCCATCGTCTACGCGAGCAGGGCGACGGACGCGTTCGATCCCGCTCAACTCGTCGACCTGCTGATGCGCAGCCGACGCAACAACAAGCGGCTGTCGCTCTCCGGCATGCTCCTCTACCGAGACGCGCACTTCATGCAGGTCCTCGAGGGGCCGGAGGACGCCGTGCGGGAGCGGATGGCGATCATCGCGGCCGATCCGCGCCATGCGGACGTCGTCGTGCTGCTCGAGGAGAGCGCCGACGACCGGCTCTTCCCGGCCTGGACCATGGGGCACGTCGCGGACGTCGGCGATCGCGAGGAGCGGATCCCGGAACTCCGCACGCTGTTCGCCGACCTCGATGCGGGCCGCGACGTGAGCGCATCCCTCCCGACCCTGCGTGCGCTCATCCGCCGCTTCCAGTCCAACGCCGCCTGACAGCGGCGGCGCCTCAGCGCCCGAGGAGCGGATCGAGGATCGGGAGGAGCGCCGGGAGGGAGCGGTGCCCCTGCCGGTCGACGAAGTGGCCGCCGTTCGGAACGACGGTCACGGGCGCGTCGAGGAGTTCGGCGAGCCGCTCCGTGAAGACGGGGGCCACGGTGTCGTCGTCGTCGGATCGCAGGACCTGCCGGGCTCCGGTGTTCCGCCGGATCCGATCGAGGTCGAGCGGCTCCTCGGTGAACGGGTCGAGCTTCGGCAGGTTAGGCAGCCGATCGACGAACCCGGACACGAGCACGAGCGCCCCGAGACGCCACGGTCCGGGCAGTCGGTTGAGCGTGTGCAGCAGGGTCACGCACCCGAGGGAGTGACCGAGGAGGATCGTCTGCTCGTCGACGGTGCCGACACCGGCGGCCGCGACGTCGACCCACTCCTCGAGCTCCGGCTCCGTCGGACGCGGGAACTCGAGGACGGAGACGGTGTCGGCGCCGTAGTGGTCCACGAGCCAGGGGAACCAGTGCCGCGACGGGTCGGCGCGGTACCCGTGGGCGACGACGATGCGCATCGCCTCAGCCTACAGACGCGGTCGCGGCCGACCCGGGGTTCACTTCGCCTGGTCGTAGCTCGGCACGATCGCCGTGGTGACGGGGAAGTCGACCGGCGCCCCGCCGAAGATCAGCCGTCCCGCCTCCGCGGCGCTCTCGCGGACGAGACCGGCGACGGTCTCCGCTTGATCCGCGGGGCAATGCACGACGAGCTCGTCGTGGAGGAAGAACACGAGGTGTGCGGACGAGGTGAGGGCAGTGCCGCCGGCGAGGGCGGTGAGCCGTGTGCGCAGGGAGGCCATCCAGCACAGCGCCCACTCCGCTGCCGTGCCCTGCACGACGAAGTTGCGGGTGAAGCGGCCCCAGTTCCGCGCCTCGGTGCGGGCGCGCCGTCCGATCGCCTCCGTCGCGGTGTCGCCGGACGCCTGTCGTTGCAGGTCGAACCAGGCGGGGCCGGGCACGGGCGAACTGCGGCCGAGGCGCGTGCTGACGCGCTCGCCGCGTTCTCCGGCGCGGGCGGCGGCCTCCACGAATCCGATCGCGCGCGGGTAGGCCCGGGTGAGCCGCGGCAGCAGCCGTCCGCTCTCGCCCGTCGTGGCCCCATACATCGCTCCGAGCATCGCGACCTTGGCGTGAGCGCGGGTGTCGACGGCGCCCGTCCGCACCATCCCGTCGTACAGGTCGACGCCGCGCGCGGCGCTCGCCATCGCCTCGTCGCCCGAGAGGGCGGAGAGGATGCGCGGTTCGAGCTGAGCGGCGTCCGCGACGACGAAGAGCCAGCCGGGGTCGGCGACGACGGCGCGGCGGATCTGGTGGGGCAGCTGCAGCGCGCCGCCGCCGTCGGACGCCCACCGCCCGGTCACGACGCCGCCGGGCACGTAGGTGGGGCGGAACCGGCCATCGTGCACCCACTGGTCGAGCCAGTTCCACCCGTTGGCGGTGAACAGCCGCGCCATCTTCTTGTAGTGGAGAAGCGGCCGGATGGCGGGGTGGTCGAACTGCTTGAGCTCCCACGACCGCGTCGACGTCGCGGGGATGCCGGCGCTCTGCAGGGCGCCGAGGAGCTCCCCCGGCGACTCGGGCGAGAACGGGGGGACGTCGAGAGCGGCGACGACCTCCGCGAGCACGTCCTGCATGATCCGGGGACGGGCGCCGGGGGCGGGCCGCGGCCCGAGCAGCTCGGTGAGGACGGCGTGCGGTTCCGGACCGTCGCCACCGCGCAGCGTGAGCGAGATCCCGCTCGCCGCGACCGCCTCCACCCGGCCGAGCAGTCGGGTGATGCGCTGCTCGCGGGCGGTGGTCAACCCGGCGCGCTCGGCCAGTCGCAGGACGGCCGCC
>CAKTZW010000169.1 GCA_934636065.1 uncultured Labedella sp. | reverse complement strand
GGCGCAGCGCGAGCGCCTCGGGACCGTCCTCTACACGGCGACGGAGGGGCTGCGGGCGCTCGCCGTGCTCCTCTCTCCGGTGCTCACGAAGACGACCCCGGTCCTGTGGACGGCGATCGGAGCCGAGGCCGCGCTCGGGGCGCTGCGCGACCAGCCGGTCCGGGAGGCCGGTCGCTGGGGTCAGTTGCCCGCCGGCGTGACCGTGGCTCCGCTCGAGCCGCTGTTCCCGCGCATCGAGCTCGCGACCTCCTGAGCGGGACGGGACGATGGCGGACCACGAACACGTGAGGTCGCGCTCCGATCACGGCCGACGCGATCGCAGCTGGCCGGAGGAGCCGAGCCCGCTCGCCGTCGCGGTCTACGACAACCACACGCACCTCGAGGTCGCGGACGGCGACGACCCGCTCGGCGTCGAGACGCAGCTCGAGCGCGCCGCGGCGGCCGGCGTCCGCGGCGTCGTGCAGGTGGGGACGGACGTGACCACCTCGATCTGGAGCGCCGAGCTCGCCGCCGCCGAGCCGCGCGTGCTCGCCGCCGTCGCGATCCACCCGAACGACGCCCCCGAACTCGCGGCCGACGGTCGGCTCGACGAGGCGCTCGAGACGATCGCGGAGCTCGCTGCGCGGCCGCGGGTGCGCGGCGTGGGCGAGACGGGACTCGACTTCTTCCGCACCGGGGAGGACGGTCGCGCCGCCCAGTTCGCGTCGTTCGAGGCCCACATCGACATCGCGAAGCGCACCGATACCGCGCTGCAGATCCACGACCGCGACGCGCACGACGCCGTCGTCGAGACACTGCTGCGCGTCGGCGCGCCCGAGAAGACCGTCTTCCACTGCTTCTCGGGCGACGAGGCGCTCGCGCGCGTCTGCGCCGAGCACGGCTGGTACCTGTCCTTCGCCGGGACCGTGAGCTTCTCGAACGCGGGGAGCCTCCGCGAGGCGCTGCGCGTGGCGCCGCGCGAGCTCGTCCTCGTCGAGACGGACGCGCCGTACCTCACGCCCACGCCGTTCCGGGGCCGGCCCAACGCCCCGTACCTCATCCCGTACACGCTGCGTTCGATGGCGGACACCCTCGAGGTCGCGGAGGACGAGCTCGCCGCGGTCGTCGCGGCCAACACCGAGCGGGTGTACGGCTCGTGGGACGACGGTCTCGATGACTGAGCTCCCCGAGACACCGGACCGAGCGACGGCGCCGGGTGACGGCGCGGCGCCCGACGACGCGGCGCCCGGCGACGCGGCGCACGGCGTCCGTCTGCTCGGCCCCGCGGAGATCCGCGACCTCGCCGATGCCCTCGACCTGCAGCCGACGAAGAAGCTGGGCCAGAACTTCGTCATCGACGCGAACACGGTGCGCCGGATCGTGACGGTCGCAGGAGTGCGCGCGGGGGAGACCGTCGTCGAGATCGGGCCCGGTCTCGGCTCGCTCACGCTCGGGCTCCTTGCGGCGGGCGCCGACGTGCTCGCCGTCGAGATCGACGGTCGGCTCGCCGAGCAGCTGCCGCGGACGGTGGCGGCGCTCGCACCGCACGCGCGCCTGACCGTCGTGCACGAGGACGCCATGCGGATCAGGGCGCTTCCCGGCGACCCCGTGCGGCTCGTCGCGAACCTGCCGTACAACGTCTCTGTTCCCGTGCTGCTGCACTTCCTCGAGCATTTCCCGCTCCTGCGCTCGGGTGTCGTCATGGTCCAGGCGGAGGTGGGGCACCGCCTGGCCGCCGTTCCTGGGTCGAAGGTGTACGGCTCCCCGAGCGTCAAGGCCGCGTGGTACGGCTCGTGGCGGACGGCCGGGAACGTCGGTCGCCAGGTGTTCTGGCCGGTGCCGAACGTCGACTCGGTCCTCGTCGCGTTCGAGCGCGCCGCCGAGCAGCCGGGGGACGAGCGCCTCCGGCGGGCGACCTTCGACGTCGTCGACGCCGCCTTCGGACAGCGGCGCAAGATGCTGCGGCAGTCGCTCGCCGTCCTCTTCGGCGACTCGTCCCGGTCGAGCGCGGCGTTGGAGACCGCGGGCGTCGCGACGACGGCCCGGGGGGAGGAACTCGACGTCGAGAGCTTCATCGCGATCGGACGAGCGCTGCTCGCCGTCCGGCCGCCCGAGTCCGACGAGGTCGCGACCGACTGAGACCGCCGAGGCCTGGCGACGATCGCGGGCGCCCCGCGATCGTCTCCCCGGTCCCGCTGGTCTAGGTTGGAGGCATGGGAGCCCAGGCCGCGCATCACCCCGTTCGGGTGCGGGCGCCCGGCAAGATCAACGTCTTCCTGCGCGTCGGGGAGGTTCGCGACGACGGCTACCACGAGGTCGCCACCGCGTATCAGGCCGTGTCCCTGTACGAGGACGTCGTCGCGCGGGTCGCCGACGACTTCTCGGTCGCCTTCACGGGCTCGGTCGACGTCTCCGGTCTGCCCACGGACGGGTCGAACCTCGCGATCCGTGCGGCGCGCGCGCTCGCCCGTCGCACCGGCTACCGCGGGGGAGTGCACCTCGACATCGAGAAGAACGTGCCCATCGCGGGCGGGATGGGCGGCGGCTCCGCGGACGCCGCGGCGGCCCTCGTCGCGTGCGATGCGCTCTGGGGCACGGCGCTGCCGAAGGAGCAGCTCGTCAAGCTCGCCGCGCGCTTGGGGGCCGACGTGCCGTTCGCGCTCCTCGGCGGCACGGCGATCGGGACCGATCGCGGGGACCGGCTGTCTCCCGCCCTCGCGCGCGGCTCGTTCCACTGGGTGCTCGTCTTCTCCGACGAGGGCATGTCCACGCCCGACGTGTACACGGCTCTCGATGCGCACCGAGAGCGCTACGCCGCCGACATCCGGCCGGCCTCCACGGCTCCCGTCGTCGACCCGAACGTCCTGCAGGCGTTGCGCGCGGGGGATCCCGAGATGCTCGCGGACTGCCTGTCGAACGACCTGCAGGCCCCGGCGCTGCGCTTGCGCCCGGAGCTCGCCGATGTCCTCGAACGGGGCGAGACGAGTGGAGCGCTCGCCGGCATCGTGTCGGGCTCCGGGCCCACGGTCGCCCTGCTCGCGGGCGACGTCGAGTCGGCAATCGACCTGCAGGTCGCGTTGAGCGTGTCGGGTGTGCGTGCCGTGCGTGTGACCGGCCCGGTCGCCGGCGCACGAGTGATCGCCGACTGACCGGCTGATCGACTGACCGACTGACAAGCTGTCCCGCACCTCGGTCGATCGACTCGGCCGGGGCCGCCGCTCGGGGCGTCATCGACCCGAGCGGGCGGTGTTCCGGCGTCGGCGGCCGAGGCTTTCGCCTCGACCGCCGATCGGAGTGGACCACTCGGCGCCCGGGAAGGAATCCGGTCGGGTGTCGGCTCGCGGGGCGGCCGCGCGGATTCCGGCGCTCGAAGGGGGTCGTCATGACGCTACGTGCCCGGTCGACCGGGGTCTAGATCAGCGGGTCAGAACCGTCAAGAATTGATAGGGCCCCTCACGTTCGCCCCTCGGCGCCGCGCTTCGAGCGAGGCGCCGACGAGGGTGCGCAGCTCCCGGCGGGACGCGAGCCCGAGCTTCGCGAGCACGTTGCGGACGTGGAAGTTGACCGTGGTCACGGACACGTAGAAGGACTCCGCGATCTCCCGGTTCGTCAGGCCGGTGCTGAGCGCGTGGGCCACCTGCCGCTCGCGGGTGGTGAGCGATGCGAGCGGATCCGCGTGGTGGGGTCGCGACGCCCGCTCGGCCGTGGCGGGGTCGAGAGACACGAGCGCCGCCGTGGAGCGGTCGGTGTACGGGGTCGCCCCGAGCTGAGCGAACCCCGCGATGGCGTGCTCGAGGTGGGTCGCCGCCTCGTCCGTCCGTCGGGCGCGGGCCAGCACGCGGGCGAGGTCGTGGTGCGCGACGGCGAGCGGGAAGGGGAACCGTGCGTCCTCCGCGTCGGCGACGGCCCGGGCGTAGGCGGCGCGGGCGGCGTCGAAGTCGCCATCGGCCTCGGCGATCCGCCCGTCGAGCCAGTCGAGCGAACCCGCGACGGGGCGCCAGCCGGTGCGGGGGTCGCGGCAGAGGGAGAGGAGCTGCCGGGCCTCGTCCGGACGGCCGAGGGCCGCGAGCGCGTCGATGCGGTAGCTGAGCCACGTGTTGGCCGAGCCGGGGAGCGGTGTGTCGCCGAGCGGATCGGTCGCCTCGAGCTGCGCGGTCCGGTCGCCGCGCGCGCGTGCCGACTCGGCCCGGGCGATGTGTGCGATCTCGGCGTCGTAGGCGGAGAAGCTCCACGTCGCCGCCGCCGTGGCCGCGGCGTCGAGGCGCGCCGCGGCCGCCTCGTGTTCGCCGCGGGCCGCGCGGACGAGCGCCGAGACGGCGAGGGCGATCGGCCAGCCCGACAGGTTCGTCTCGTCGAGCGCGAGGGCCACGGCCGTGTCCGCCGTCGACACGGACGTGTCCCACGCGCCCGTGTGGAACAGCAGGTGGGCGTGGATCGCGCGGCCGATGCCGCCCGTCCAACTCGTCGAGAAGCGACGGAGGAGGGCATCGACGCGCGTCAAGTCGGCGACGGCGCGGTCGAGGTCTCCCATTCCGAGGAACACACGGGCGCGCGCGACGTGGGCGTCGATCGTCGCGGCGCTGTCCGGCGCCCGAGCGAAGAGCTCGTCGAGGGCGACGACGGTCTCGCGCACCGTGCCGACGTCTCCGACCCGCGCGGCGCCCGCGAGGCGCCAGGCGAGCGTCCGCATCTCGCGTTCGACGGGATGGACGAGCCACCGCAGCGTGGGATCGTCGAGCTCGCCCGGATTCGAGGGAGCCGCGCGGAGGAGCTCGAGCGCCGCGTCGGCCTGTCGGACCACCGGGCGGAAGTCCTGCATCGCCATCTGGACGCGCGCGATGTCCTCCGCTGCGGCGGCGCGGATCGTGCGCGCCTCGGGCGTCGACGACGGATCGGCGAGGATGCGCTCTCCACTCGCCATCGCCTCCGGCAGGCGCCCCGTCAACGTGTAGAGCTCGAGCAGGATGAGCTCGCGCACGAGCGACGGCTCGAGCCGCTCGAAGGACGACACGAGACCGAACGCGCGCTCGTGCCGACGGGTGCGGAGCACGAGGAGCCCGACGACCGGCAGCAGGCGCTCCTCGGCGTCGGTGTCCGCGCCGGCCACGCGGAGGGCCGACATCGCGAGGTCGACCGCGTGGTCGTGGTGGCCGCGATCGGCCGCGGCGTGCGCGGCGGCGATGAGGTCGTCGGCGAGCGCCCGGTCCTCGGAGTCCGCGGCCGCGACGCGGTGCCGCAGGGCACGGTGGCCTCCGAATTCGGCTGCCGCGGCGGCGTGGAGGGCGAGCCGCTCCGCGTGCGGGATCGCCGCGACGACGCTGTCCGCGAGGAGGGAGTGCTCGGGTTCCAGGACGGGGACCCCGTCGCGCTCGCGCGAGCGGACGAGCCCGAGGT
>CAKTZW010000168.1 GCA_934636065.1 uncultured Labedella sp. | reverse complement strand
CCCCAGGGCTGCACGGCGTCGCTGATCGATGTGTCACCGAGGAGCACCGTCGTGAGACCGACGCTTCCGTCGAGGCCGGTGTGGTCGGCGATCGAGGGCCGGCGCAGGTCCGCGTCCACGAGGAGGACACGGCCCATGCTCTCGGCGAGCGTGAGAGCGAGGCCGGTCGCCACCGAGGTCTTGCCTTCGCCCGGCATCGCGGAGGTCACGACGACCGCCGACACCTTGCGATCGACATCGGCGAACGCCAGGCCGGTGCAGAGTGCGCGGAAGGACTCCGTCGTCGCTCCGTTCGGCGACGTCCGGACCACCTCGGCGAGTCCGCGGTCCCGGGGCGCCCGGGCCACCTCGGCGAGGAGCGGGGAGTCGGTGATCGTCTCGATGTCCTTCGGAGAGCGGATGCGGGTGTCCACGAGTTCGCGGAGGACCGCCCAGGCGAGTCCGAGCAGGAGACCGACGGCCAGCCCGACCGCGGTGATGATCTTGACATTGGGGGAGAACGGCATGAGCGGCTGTGCCGCCGGGGAGATGATGGTCAGGCGGACCGTCGGGTTCCCCTCCGGGTCGTGGGGCGAGATCTCGGCGACGGCGTCGGCGAGCTCGTCCGTGATCGCCGACGCGATCGTCTGGGCGACGGCGGGGTCGCTGTGCTCGACCGAGATGTCGACGATGACCGTGTTGATGGGGCTCTCCGCCGTGACGGTCTTGGCGAGCTCCTTCGCGGAGGTGTCGAGATCCAGGTCCTCGATGACGGGTTCGAGCACGAACGGCGAGGTCGCCATCGTGGCGTACGACTGGACGAGGTTCTGGACGTAGGTCGACCCCTGGACGAGCTCGCTCGTCGTCTCCCCGTTGACCGTGGACGCGTACGCGCTGCTCGTGGAGCGGTACATCGTCGGCATGGTCTGCGCGACGCCGAACGCCGTCCCGGCTCCGACGACCGACAGGATCGCGATCACGAGCCATTGCTTGCGGATCGCCGCGATGTAGTCGTGGATGTTCATTGGTTTCCCCCTTGTGCGCGAAAAGCTGTCGCGTGACCACTCACAGCGGTCACGGTCGTGGTGCTGACGTCGGTGTCCGCCTGGTTAGGATGAGGCGAACGAAACGGAGCTGTCCTGGACGAGACTGACGGTCGGGCATTGCTCGTGGTCTGCGCGGCGAACGTGTGCCGATCGCCTCTTGCCGAGTATCTCCTGGCACGCACGCTCGAGTCACTACCCGAATTCGAGGGGTACTCAGTTTCGAGTTCCGGGGCGGGGAACGCCCTTGCGGAGGGCGCTGCCATCTGCGAGCGGGTCGCGATGCACATCGGCGTCGCCGGGGCACCGTTCGCGGAGCGGCATCGTGCGCGGCGGCTCGATCTCGAGCACGTGCGCGCGGCATCGCTGATCCTCACGGCGTCGAAGGCCGAGCGATCCGCCATCGCGCGGTTGGACCCGGCGGCCAGGTCGCGTACCTTCACGCTGCGTGAGGCGGCGGCGCTCGCGACGGTCTCGTCCGAGCGCCCCGAGGCGGATGCGGGCCGAGGCCCGCTCGAGCGGTTCGCGGCAGGCGCGAATGCCGCACGGGGCCTGGTCCGGCCGGTGCCGGCGGCGGGCGCACGACGAGCGCCGCGGTGGTTCTCGAGAGGAGAGACCGCCGATCCTCTCGATCTGCCGGACGGCCACACGCGCAGTCGGAGCGAGCAGGTCGCCACCATCGCGGAGCTCCCCGGCCTCGTCGAACGGATCGTTGCGGGGCTCGTGGCGGTGAGCGAGCGGCCCGTCCGCGACTGAGGCTCGGCGCCCGGCGCCTCTGCCGGCTCTCTCACGCGCGCCTGCGGGAGGGTCGCCGAGCGAGCAGATCCGACGCCGCGTCGGCGATGCGGCGCTGGTAGGTGCCGACGGAGTGGCGCTCGCGAGCGACGCTCTCGTCGTCGATCGCCTCGGATCGGAAGCGCGCCCAGTCGGTCCAGACGCGCTCGAGCGCGTCGGCGATGTCCCCGCTGTCGCCCGGCTCCACCTGCTGCGCGGATCGGTATCCCCAGGCCGCCTCGCGGAGACCCGAGGTGTCGGACACGATGACGGGACGCGCGGCGAGCACGCTCTCGACCGCCGTGTTGCCGAACGGCTCGTCGAGTCGGGACGGGACGACGAGCACGTCGCTCGCCGCGAGGAACGGCCACGGCGCGTCCTGGAAGCCGCGCAGGTGGACGACGTCGCGCAGATCGAGGGCGGCGATGGTGTCGCGCAGCTGCTCCTCGAACCATTCGTAACCCGGGAACACGGCCCCGACGAGGTCGAGCCGTGCGGGCACGCCGCGCTCCCGCAGCTCCGCGATCGCCTCGATGACGAGGTCCGGTCCCTTACGCGGGGAGAGGCGGCCGACGTAGAGGACGCGCAGTTCGTCCTCGAGCACCTCCCGCGGCGGTGTCACCGACTCGGGTCCGACGACGCCGTTGTAGACGACGGTGCACCGATCGCCGAGGCGCGAGAACGATTCGCGCAGCACGCCGGCGCTGTAGTTGCTGTTCGCCACGAGGCGGTCGGCGAGCAGGAGCGGCAGAGCCAGTGCCCGCATCATGAGCTTCGACGCCGACCCCTCGGCCTCGTGCACGTGCACGATCGACCCGATCCGGAACGCGCGCGCGAGCAGCGTCCAGAGCGGGATGGTGATGGTGTTGGTGAAGATCACGTCGGGTCGGACGGCGCGCACGAGGCGCCGACCGGCCCGCAGGCCCGTGAGCGTCTGGGAGACGAGCTGGACGAGGCCGCGGGGCGTCAGCAGATTCTTGCGGAGCACGAGCGTCGGTGTCAGGACGACCTCGGCGCCACGTTCCTCGAGCAGGGGGACGAGAGGGCCGTCCGCGGGCAGCGTGACGGTCACTCGTGCCCCGGCGCTCACGAAGCCCTCGACGGACTCGAGCAGAACGCGGTCGGAGCCGTACATGTCGGCGCTCGGGTGCGCAACGAGGTAGGACAGGGGCGAGGCGGACGAGGAGACGGAGGTGCGGACCGGCATCGTGACGCGGCCCATAGTGGTGCCGCTCACGACACCGGGGACGCAGCGCGCGACGTCGACCGGGCGGAGCCCGAGGAACGCCGAGCCGCTCGTGCGAGCGGGCGGATCGAATAGCCGGACGCCAGGCGCGCAGCGAGCCGCTCGTATCCGGTGGTGACGAGGTCCCAGTCGTAGGTCGAGGCCGCTCGGACGCGCAGCCGGTCGCCCGCCGACAGCGTGGCCGTCACGTCGGCCTCCGCGGACTCCACGAGCGGAGCGAGCGCGGCGGCGTCGCCGAAGAAGCGTCCGTCGTCGAGCGTGACCTCGCGGTTGAAGTCGACGTCCCATGCGAGGACGGCCGTACCGGCACCGATGGCGCGCAGAAGGGACGGGTTCGTGCCGCCCACGGAATGTCCGTGCACGTACGTGAGCGCGCCGGCATACAGCTCGTCGAGCAGGTCCTGGTCCCAGACCCCGCCCAGCATCCTGATGCGGTCGTCGCCGGCCGCCACCCGCTCGATGGCCGCGGTGTAGTCGGCGGAATACGGTGCGGATCCCACGACGACGAGGGGGAGCCGGGCGGAACTCGCGGCGTAGCCCTCCACGATCTCGCGGACGTGGTTCTCGGGTTCGAACCGGGCGACGACGAGGTGGAAGCCGCCCGGCGTGAGGCCGAGTTCGGCGATCCGGTGCGACGTGGCGTTCTCGATGATCGACGCGCCATAGCTGATGAGCTCGGTGGGGACGCCGAACTCGTCGTCGTAGTAGTCGGCGATGCCCTGGGCATCGGCGATGAGCGCGTCGGACCAGCGCACCGCCGCGGACTCCGCTGCACGGTAGTAGCGTTTGCCGGCGCCGCCCCACTTGTCGCGCTTCCACTCGAGTCCGTCGACGTGCACGGCGGTGGGGATCCCGCGGGCACGCAGGAGCGGCACGAACGGGGCGTTCGCGGCGTTGAAGACGAATGCGGCGTCCGGCGCGCGATGCGTGATCGCGTGCACCGTCGACAGCCCGGTGTGGCTGAGGGTCTCGGCGACCTTGACACGCAGCGCCGGAAGGTGGACGAGATCCATGCCGAGGTGCTCGGCCGGCTTGCTGCCGTCCTGCGAGCGGCAGTACACCGTCACGGCGTGACCGCGCGCCACGAGCCGCTGACCGATCTCCTCGATCGCGGTCTCGAAGCCGCCGTAGGCGGCGGGGACGCCGCGCGTCCCGATCATCGCGATGCGGAGCGGCCGAGTCGAGGCGGCCTCGTCGCGGGTGCGTGAGTCGTCTGCGTCGTTCATCAGTAGGCTCCAGAGGGCTGCGTGACCACCTTGACGGTGCGCCACAGGATCATGAGGTCGCCGACGAGCGACCAGTTCTCGACGTAGTAGAGGTCGAGGCGTACGCTCTCCTCCCAGCTGAGGTCGCTGCGTCCGCCGACCTGCCACATGCCGGTGAGGCCGGGCTTGATGTAGAGGCGACGACGGACGTGGCTCTCGTAGTCGCTCACCTCGCGAGGCAGCGGCGGCCGGGGGCCGACGAGGCTCATGTCGCCGACGAACACGTTCCACAGCTGCGGCAGTTCGTCGAGCGAGTACTTGCGCAGGACCCGGCCGATGCGTGTGACGCGCGGGTCGTTCTTCATCTTGAACAGCAGCCCGCTTCCCTCGTTCGCCTCGAGGAGGGCGGCGAGGTCCTGCTCGGCCGTCGGCACCATGGTGCGGAACTTGAGCATCGTGAAGCTGCGTTCGCCCTTTCCGACGCGTTCCTGCCGGAAGAGGACGCCTCCGGGGCTGTCGGCGTTCACGGCGAGGGCGATGATGCCGAAGAGCGGGGCGAGCAGGAGCAGCCCGATTCCCGACGCGACGATGTCGAACGAGCGCTTCACGACGTGCTTGAGGCCGTCGAACTGCGGGATCTCGACGTGCATGAGCGGGAGGCCGTCGACGGGACGGAAGTGGATGCGAGGGCCGGCGACGTCGGTGAGCTGTGCGGCGAGCACGAGCTCCGTGCCCGTCCCCTCGAGGTCCCAGCTGAGGCCGCGGATGTACGACGGGTTCCGGCTGGCGGCGCCGGCGACGATCACGGCGTCGGCCTGCAGGTTCCGGGCGAGGGTGGCGACTCCGGCGGGCTCGCCGACGATGGGCACCCGGCGGTCGCCGACCTCGATGTGCGACACCGCGCTGTCCGAGACCGTTGCCGCGACGACGTTGTAGCTCGCTCGCGACTTGTCGTTGATCTGACGGACGACGTACTCGGCCTCGTCGACGCCGCCGACGACGAGAGCGGCAAGCTCACCGGAAGCGGCGGCCTCGATCATCTGCTCGGCGTCGCGGCCGCGCTCGGGAAGCTCGCCCCAACCGAGGGACTGTGCCCCGGCCTCGTCGATGCCGCGGCCGAAGGGAAGCAGACCCGGGA
>CAKTZW010000167.1 GCA_934636065.1 uncultured Labedella sp. | reverse complement strand
GCGGCGGCGCGCTCCAGGTCGAGGTCCGCGATGAAGCGCACCTCGACGTCGGGGAAGACCGTGAGGTTCTCGAGGTACTGGGTGCTGATCACCCCGGCGCCGATGATGCCGACGCCGACGGGTCCGGCGCTCACGCGGCGTCTCCGGCGGAGAGCGACCGGAGGAACGCGAGGCTGTCGGCGATCGCCTCGAAGCGATCCCCTTCCGAGTCGTCGAGTTCGACGACGTGCAGGGCGCCCGGAGCAGTCGCGAGGATCTGCGCGATCGGGAGCCGGCCGGAACCGACCGCGACCTGCTCCTTCACGTCCGTTCCCCCGGAGCCGTCCTTGACGTGGATCGCGACGACGCGGTCCCCGAGGCGCCCGAGGAGCGCGACCGGGTCCTCTCCGCCCACGACGACCCAGTAGGTGTCGATCTCGAGGACGACGCCGTCGTCGAGCAGGCCGGCGAAGTACTCGATCGCCGTCTCCCCCTCGATCCTCGACTCGATCTCGTGGGCGTGGTTGTGGTAGCCCACGCGGACGCCGTGGCGGGCCGCGACGAGGGCCGCGGCGTTGAGCGCCTCGGCCGTCGCGCGCACGTCGTCGGCCGACTGCCACCGCTCGGCGGGGACGTGGGGGTCGATGACCGTCTCGATCCCGAGCGCGGCGGCCTTCGAGAAGACCTCGTCGAGCTCGGCCTCGTCGGTCCCGATGAACGCCTGGTGGGTCGTCGGTGCGCGCAGCCCCGATGCCCGCAGAGCCTCGCCGAGGGCCGGGCCGAATCCCACGAAGCCGTACGGCTCGATGAGCTCGTAGCCGAGATCGGCGATGCGCTGGAGCGTGGCGCCGAGGTCGTCGGCGGCCTGCTCTCGCACCGTGTAGAGCTGGACGGAGATGCTGGGGGAGGTCACTCGTTCTCCTCGTGATCGGGTGTTCGCACCGATGCGGCCGCACCGGTGCGCAGTCCCAACCTGCCACGAACTTTTGACGCCTGTCAATCAAAAGTCGAACCTGGTCGAGCGTTAGTCGCCTGTGGTTTAATCAAAACATGCTCGAGCTCAGTCGCCTCGCATCGATGCGCGCCTCCGGCGTCGGTCAGCTCCTGCAGCTCCTGCGGGACGGAGTGCCGAGGACGAAGGCGGAGATCGTCGAGCTCACCGGCCTGTCGCGATCGACGGTCTCGAGTCGCGTCGACACCCTCGTCGGGCTCGGCCTCGTCGGCCCGGCGGGGGAGGCGGCGTCGTCGGGCGGTCGCCCGCCCGCTCGCATCGCCTTCCTCCCCTCCTCGCGCGTCGTCCTCGCGATCGACCTGGGCGCCACCCACGGAACGGTCGCCCTGACGGACCTCGCGGGCACCCTCCTCGACCACCGGACCGCCGAGCTCGACATCGCCGACGGCCCCGATGCCGTCCTGGACTGGGCGACGCGCACCGGCCTGGAGCTGCTGCGGGCGAGCGGGCGACCCGCGACCGACCTCATCGGGGTGGGCGTCGGCGTCCCCGGTCCGGTCGAGCACTCCACGGGACGTCCCATCAACCCGCCGATCATGCCCGGGTGGGATCGCTTCGACGTCCCGGGGCGCATCCGCGGCACCTTCGACGTGCCCGTCCTCGTGGACAACGACGTCAACATCCTCGCCCTCGGCGAGCACGCGACCGCCTGGCCGGACGCCGCCGACCTCGTCTTCGTCAAGGTCTCGACCGGGATCGGCGCCGGCATCGTCTCGAGCGGGGTCCTGCAACGCGGCGCCCAGGGTTCGGCCGGCGACCTCGGCCACGTCCACGTTCCGTGGCATCCGGGGACGGAACGGTCACCCGAGGACGACCGCGATCTCGAGGAGATCGCGAGCGGCCCCGCGATCGCGACGCTGCTGCGCGAGCGCGGCGTGCCGGCCCTGTCGAGCACGGATGTGGTGACGCTCGTCCGGCAGGGGAATCGCGAGGCCGCGGACCTCGTCCGTCAGGCCGGGCGCGAGATCGGGGCCGTCCTGGCCTCGCTCGTGAACCTGCTCAACCCCTCGGTCATCGTCATCGGCGGCAGCATCGCGCGAGCCGGAGAACAGCTGATCGCGGGCGTGCGCGAGACCGTCTACCGCCGGTCGATCCCCCTCGCGACCCAGCACCTGACGATCGTGCAGTCGCGCTCCGACGAGACCGCGGGCGTCACGGGGGCCGCGATCATGGTGATCCAGGACGTGCTCTCACCCGGATCGCCGACGTGGGACGCCGTACGCGCGTCTCCCCCGCCCGTCAGGGCCCTGCGGTCGTGAACTCGGCCGACCCGCCGGTTGCCGCGACTCTCCCGCTTCATCGACACACGTTCCATCGACACACCAACCCAGGAGGATCCATGACCACCAACTCCCCCCCTCTTCGCGTCGGCGTCGTGGGCCTCGGGTGGGCCGGCCAGCAGCACATGGAGGCGTACGAGGCCCTCGAGGACGTCGAACTCGTCGCCATCGCGGGCATGGAGGACGGACCGCGCGCCGAACTCGCGGAGAAGTTCGGCGTGCCGAACGCCTACAGCGACTGGAAGGACCTCGTCGAGGCCGGTGGACTCGACGCCGTGAGCGTCGCCGTGCCCACCTTCCTGCACGCCCCCATCTCGATCGGGGCGCTCGAGGCGGGGCTGCACGTGCTGTGCGAGAAGCCGATCGCCCGCACAGCGACGGAGGCCGAGGCGATGGTCGCCGCAGCCCGGTCCGCCGGGCGGGTCCTCGAGATCGCGTTCAACCACCGGCGCCGCGGCGACGTCGAGGCGCTCAAGGCGTCCATCGACGACGGCACGATCGGCCGCCCGTACCATGCACGCGCCACCTGGCTGCGCCGCTCGGGCATCCCCGCCCTCGGCAGCTGGTTCACCAACCGGGAGATGGCCGGCGGCGGTCCGCTCATCGACCTCGGCGTCCACGTGCTCGACTACGCCCTGCACCTCTTCGGGGAGCCGCGCGTGCTCGCGGTCTCGGCCGTGACGCACTCGGAGCTCGGCCCGCGGGGCCTCGGGGGCGCCACCTCGGACAAGCAGCAGGTGGGGTCGGCCTACGAGGTCGAGGACCTCGCGAGCGTCCTCCTGCGCCTCGAGGGCGGCGGATCGCTCATGCTCGAGACGAGTTGGGCCGCCTACAGGTCGTCGGGCGACGAATTCGGCATCACGCTCTACGGGACCGACGGCGGGGCGGACCTGCGCGTCGTCGACTACGCGCCGGTCGGCGAGCTGACCATCTTCCGCGGGAACGCCGAGGAGGAGATCGACGTCCGCGTCGAGGCCGATCCCGGCCGCGGCCACGCCGCCGTCATCGACACGTTCCTGGAGCACGTCGCCGACGAGTCGTCCTGGGGACGTCACGACGGCTCGCTCGCCCTGGGCCGCGCGCGCATCATCGACGCGTGCTACGAGTCGGCGGCGACGGGCGCCGAGGTCCGGCTCGATTCCGATCTGAGAGTCACCGACGAAGAGGAGACACGATGACCATCCGCGTCCTGGTCTGGAACGAGGGAGTCCACGAACGCACGCAGCCGGAGATCGCAGCGATCTACCCGGCGGGGATCCACGGTGCCATCGCCGAGGGACTCACGGAGGTGCTCGGCGACGAGGTGAGCGTGCGCACCGCGACGCTCGAGGAACCGGAGCACGGCCTGAGCGAGGAGGTCCTCGCCGACACCGATGTCCTGCTGTGGTGGGGGCACATCGCGCACGACCAGGTGGACGACGAGATCGTCGCACGAGTCCAGCGGCACGTCCTCTCCGGGATGGGGCTCCTGGTGCTGCATTCCGGGCACTTCTCGAAGATCTTCACCCGGCTGCTGGGCACGACGTGCTCGCTGAAGTGGCGGAACGAGGGCGAGCGCGAACTCGTCTGGACCGTCGCGCCGACCCATCCGATCGCGGAGGGCGTCGAGCACCCGATCGTCATCGAGCACCAGGAGATGTACGGCGAGCTGTTCGACATCCCCGCTCCCGACGATCTCGTGTTCATCAGCTCCTTCACCGGCGGCGAGGTCTTCCGGTCGGGAGTGACGTTCTCGCGGGGGCACGGGCGCATCTTCTACTTCAGCCCCGGCGACCAGGACTACCCGGTGTACTTCCACCCGCAGATCCGGCGCGTGCTCGCGAACGGCGTGCGCTGGGCTGTGCCCGCGACGGCACCGGCACGCGCGCGCTCGATCCCCGCGGTCGACAACCCCGCCCGGGAGTGGTTCGCCAGCTGACGGCCCTTTTTCCCCGCTCCCTCCCCCCTCGCCCGCCGAGCGACGGGGAGGGAGCACGGGCGACGGGCGTGTCGGTCGGAGCGTCGGTGGAGCCAGGGCAGAATAGACGGGTGCCACTGACCTACCGCGAACGACTCGTCGCCGACTCGACGGACCGCGTCGCGTGGCTGCGAGCGCGGTCCCGCGGCATCACGGCGACGGACGTCGCGAAGCTCTCGACGCCGCGCTCGATCGATGTCGCCGCGACGGCGAAGCTCTACGGCTCGAACTTCAGCGGCAACGTCTACACCGATCACGGTCGCGTCCGCGAGCCCGAGATCGCCCGCTGGGTGGCGGCAACGCACGGCATCGGGCCCTCGACGGCGCTGTACCACGCCGAGCAGGAACGCCGTCACCTCGCGACGCCCGACGGGCTCGCCGAATCGCGCGACGGTCGCCTCCTGCTGTGCGAGATCAAGACGACCGCGAAGGCCTGGCGGTCGATCCCGCGGCACTACCTCCGGCAGGTGTGGTGGCAGCAGTACGTCCTCGGCGCCGAGCGGACCCTCGTGGTGTGGGAGCAGCACGACGGTTTCGTGCCCGTGGACGACGAGCCGCGCTGCGCCTGGGTGGACCGCGACGAGCGGGAGATCCGCACCCTCGTCTCCCTCGCATCGGCGCTCATCGACGAGCTGCACCGACGGACGACGCCGCCGGAGCTGCGCGCCGTCTGACCGACCGTCGGACCGCCCCCGCGCTCACGGCACGGAGCCCTCGTCGACGAGCCCCTCGTAGAGCGACGCGATCCGCGAGAGGAACCCCGCGATCAGCTCCTGCTCCTCGGCACTGTAGGAGGCGGCGACGTCGCCCACCCCCGCGATCATCGGCGACAGCTCGTTCAGGGCTCGACGCACGGAGGCCGGCGCCGGGGTGACGGTGATCTTGCGGCGGTCGACGGGGTGGGGCCGCCGTTCGACGTGGCCGACGGCGACGAGCCGATCGATGACGTGCGTCGTGGCGGCCGTCGACATCTCGAGCCGCGTCGCGAGCTCGCTCGGCGTCATCGGGCCGCGCTCCATCAGATGCTCCATCGCCGACAGGTCGGTCGCGTTGACGTCGAGGGCGGCCGCGAGCGCTCCCTGCGCGTCTGGTCCGCCGCCTCCTCCAGCGGGCAGGAGGCCTACACGATCGCGATGCTGCTGTCCGACGCGCTGCCCAACGAGGGCACGCGGGTGCAGATCACCGCCACCGACATCTCCCGCGAG
>CAKTZW010000166.1 GCA_934636065.1 uncultured Labedella sp. | reverse complement strand
CCCCCGTCTGGCTGCACTTCATCCTGGCGGGCGTCCTGTCCGCCCTCGTCGACACCACGACCCCGGTCGCCCGGGCCGTCGACCCGGTCGCGGCGGTGGTCGTCTTCGGCGTGTCGTCCTTCCTCGTCTTCCTCCCCCGCGTTCTCGGCATCGTCGCCGTCCTCGGCGACACGGAGGCCCGGTCAGCGGTCGGAGGAGCAGGACGGGCCGTGCTGAGCGGACTGCTCGAGATCCTCGTCTCCGCGCTGATGGCGCCCGTCACGATGGTCATGCAAACCGTCTCGATCGTGGGGGTGCTGAGCGGGGCGACCGTCTCGTGGGGCGGCCAGCGGCGGACGGGGCGACGACCCAGTCTGCGGGAGCTGTTCCGTGTCCATGCGGCTCACGTGGCGCTCGGGCTGATCCTGCTCGCGACCGCCGCGCTCGTTCCGGGAACCGCTCCGTGGCTCGCCGTCATGATCCTGTCGCTGCTCGCGGCACCGCTCCTGACCGCCTGGTCGGCGGGCGTCGGAGCATCGAGCCCGGGCCGGGCCGGGCTGCTCCGCGTGCCGGAGGAGGTCGTCGCGCCGCGGGTCGTGGCACGCGCGGAAGAGGTGCGCGCCGCGGCGGCGGCCGGGTCCGACGACGCCGACGGATTGCGGCGCGTCGTCACCGACGGTCACGCCCACGCGATCCATCTGGCCGTCCTCTCCGCGATGACGCCGCGCCCCGTCACGGTGCCGGCGCACGTCTCGACGCTCGTCCGCAAGGCCGCCTGGGATCGCATCACGGTGGCGGAACGCTCGCTCGCCCTCGCCTCGATCGACTTCCTCACCGAGGCCCGACGGAGCGTGTTGGAGCAGCGTGCCGGTCGCGAGCGGACGACGCCGACCCCGTCCCCGCGGGCGGCATCGGCGGCGCGTTAGCGGATCCCGCGCACGCCGACGGCGTCACACGCAGAAGATCCCCCGAAGCTCGGCTCCGGGGGATCTTCTCGTGGTGTGATGCGACTACTTGGTGTCGTCGTCCGAGGCGGCCGCTGCCGACTCCTCGACCTCGGTCGCCTCCGGCGTCTCGGTCTCCTCGGCGATGGCCGGCTCCTCGACCGTCTCGGTCTCCTCGACCTCGGCGGGCTCGTCAGCCGGCGCGGCGGCGGCCGGAGCCGTCGTCTTCGACCGCTTGACCTTCGGGGTCACCGGCTCGAGCACGAGCTCGATGACGGCCATCGGCGCGTTGTCGCCCTTGCGGAAGCCCGTCTTCGTGATGCGGGTGTAGCCGCCCTCACGCTCGGCGACGAGCGGCGCGATCTCCGTGAAGAGCTCGTGCACGACCGACTTGTCGCCGATCACGCCGAGGACGCGACGGCGGGCGTGCAGGTCTCCCCGCTTCGCGAACGTGATGAGGCGCTCGGCGACGGGGCGGAGGCGCTTGGCCTTCGTCTCGGTCGTCGTGATGCGCTTGTGGGTGAACAGGGCCGCGGCGAGATTCGCGAGCAGCAGTCGCTCGTGGGCGGGGCCGCCTCCGAGACGAGGACCCTTGGTTGGCGTAGGCATTGGTGTGTTACTCCTGTGTCAGTGGGAAAGACGGCTGGGCCTAGTTGTTGGTCTCTTCTTCGAAGCCCGAGTAGAAGTGGGCTCCATCGAAACCGGGGACCGAGTCCTTGAGGGAGAGGCCCATCTCGGTGAGCTTGTCGCGCACCTCGTCCACCGACTTCTGACCGAAGTTGCGGATGTTCATGAGCTGGTTCTCGGACAGAGCCACGAGCTCGGACACCGTGTTGATGCCCTCGCGGTTGAGGCAGTTGTACGAGCGGACCGACAGATCGAGGTCCTCGATCGGGATCGAGAGCTCGCTCGAGAGGACGGCGTCGACCGGAGCCGGGCCGATCTCGATGCCCTCGGCCGCGGTGTTGAGCTCGCGAGCGAGGCCGAACAGCTCGACGAGGGTCTTACCGGCGGACGCGATCGCGTCGCGCGGCGAGATCGCGGCCTTCGTCTCGACGTCGACCACGAGTCGGTCGAAGTCGGTCCGCTCACCGGCACGCGTCGCCTCGACGCGGTAGGTGACCTTGAGCACGGGCGAGTAGATCGAGTCGATCGGGATCTGACCGGCCTCGGAGAACTCGTTGCGGTTCTGCGTCGCCGAGACGTAGCCGCGGCCGCGCTCGATCGTGAGCTCGAGCTCGAACTTCGCCTTGTCGTTGAGCGTCGCGATGACGAGATCCGGGTTGTGGATCTCGACGCCGGCGGGAGCCGAGATGTCGGCGGCCGTCACGGCGCCGTCACCCGTCTTCCGCAGGTACGCGGTGATCGGCTCGTCGTGCTCGCTCGAGACGACGAGTCCCTTGATGTTGAGGATGATCTCGGTGACGTCTTCCTTCACACCCGGGATCGTGCTGAACTCGTGGAGCACTCCGTCGATCCGGATGCTCGTGACCGCTGCGCCGGGAATCGAGGAGAGCAGGGTCCGGCGGAGGGAGTTGCCGAGCGTGTATCCGAAGCCGGGCTCGAGCGGCTCGATGATGAACCGGCTACGGAACTCGGAGATGTTCTCCTCGGAGAGCGTAGGGCGCTGTGCGATGAGCACTGTTGATTCCTTTCGGCCAAGCGTCCGCTATATGACGCTTGCGTTGGTGAGGTATTGAGTTGTCGTCGAACCGGGCGCATGGCCCGCCGAGAGATCGGCGGACCATGCACGTAGTACCGGTGTTACAGGCTCAGACGCGACGGCGCTTGGGCGGGCGGCAGCCGTTGTGCGCCTGCGGCGTGACGTCGTTGATCGAGCCGACCTCGAGGCCGGCGGACTGCAGCGACCGGATCGCGGTCTCACGACCGGAGCCCGGGCCCTTGACGAAGACGTCGACCTTCTTCATGCCGTTCTCCTGCGCCTTACGGGCGGCCGACTCGGCCGCGAGGCCCGCGGCGAACGGGGTCGACTTGCGCGATCCCTTGAATCCGACGTCTCCACCCGACGCCCACGCGATGACCGCGCCCGACGGGTCCGTGATCGAGACGATCGTGTTGTTGAACGTCGACTTGATGTGGGCCTGGCCCACGGCGATGTTCTTCTTTTCCTTCTTGCGCGGCTTACGAGCTGCCGTCTTCGGTGTTGCCATGTCTACTCCCTGGAATCCTGGTGGCGGGCGCTGGTTAGCGCGCCTTCTTCTTGCCGGCGACGGTGCGCTTCGGGCCCTTGCGGGTGCGCGCGTTGGTCTTGGTGCGCTGACCGTGCACGGGGAGGCCACGGCGGTGGCGGATGCCCTGGTACGAACCGATCTCGACCTTGCGGCGGATGTCGGCCTGCACCTCGCGGCGCAGGTCACCCTCGACCTTGTAGTTGCCCTCGATGTAATCGCGGAGGGCGACCAGCTGGTCGTCGGTGAGGTCCTTCACGCGGATGTCTCCGCTGATTCCGGTGTCGGCGAGGGTCTTGAGCGCCCTCGTGCGTCCGACTCCGTAGATGTACGTCAGTGCGACTTCCACGCGCTTGTCGCGGGGAATGTCGACGCCGGCGAGACGTGCCATTGTGGCTCTCCTAGGAGTGAGTGGAGGTGTGGAGCGGTTCCGGTGCTCGGGCCTCCGCCCCGAGGTGTCCCCCGCCGTCCGCCCGAGGGCGGGACGGCGGGTTCTGGAACCGCTGTTCCTGGTGTTCAGTTATGGGATTGCGGGGTGCTCCGAGACCGGGGCTCAGCCCTGGCGCTGCTTGTGGCGCGGGTTCTCGCAGATGACCATGACGCGTCCGTTGCGACGGATGACCTTGCACTTGTCGCAGATGCGCTTGACGCTCGGGTTGACCTTCATCGTGTTTCCTCGTTCTCGCTGTCCTCGTACCGGGAGGGATCCCGGCCGTTACTTACAGCGCAGACCTACTTGTAGCGATAGACGATTCGACCGCGGGTGAGGTCGTAGGGCGTGAGCTCCACGATCACCCGGTCCTCCGGGAGGATGCGGATGTAGTGCTGTCGCATCTTCCCCGAGATGTGGGCGAGGACCTTGTGGCCGTTCGTCAGCTCCACGCGGAACATCGCGTTGGGCAGCGCTTCGACCACCGAGCCTTCGATCTCGATGACACCGTCTTTCTTGGCCATAGCCTCACTGTCGTTACTGTCGCTGGGGTAGGTCCGCACTGGTCGTGCGGGTGATGGTCGGCACCCGGCTGTCGCATCGGCGGCACGCCGGACGCAGGCACAAGGCACCAAAGGGATATCTTATGCCATTCCGCGCCGTTCCGCCACTCGGCGTCCCGACGCGCCTGCCCGCACATGACGGCCCGGCCCCCTCGTGATCGAGGGAGCCGGGCCGTGTCGAACGGAGGTCGCCGGCGCTCAGCGCGCCGAGACGACCTCCACGAGGTGAGGCGTCAGAGGGTGGTCGGGCGACAGGCCCGTCACCTTCTCCACGAACTCCGCCGGCGACAGCTCGTCGAGCAGACGCTGGAGCTCGACGCTCTCCGGGTCCTCCGGAACGTCGAACCTGACGGCGAGCCCGATCGCCTCGACGAGGTCGTCCGTCAGCATGCCCCGCTCCGCGAGCTGAGCGGCCGGGCCGATGAACCTCTCGTTCCGCGAGAGCTTCCTCAGCGGCTGCCGACCCACCCGCACGACGGTGTCGGGGAGCGCGTCGTTCGCGAAGCGCACGAGGATCTTCTCGCGGTACGCGTCCTGCTCGGCGGGGTCCAGCTCGTGCTTCGCGACGAGCAGGGCCGACGTCTCACGCAGCACGCGCTCCACGAGATCGCGGACCTCGGGGTTCGCGAACGACTCGGCGATGCGCTCGTGCCCGGCCGCGAATCCCGCATACGCGGCCGTCGCGTGGCCCGTGTTCACCGTGAAGAGCTTGCGCTCGATGTACGGGCCGAGGGCGTCGACGACGTGCGCTCCCGGGATATCGGGGACGGCTCCGCCGAAGGGCGCCGCCTCGATGACCCACTCGCAGAACGTCTCGACGGTCACGTCGATGCCGGCTGCGGGGTCCTGACCGGGGACGATGCGGTCGACCGCCGTGTTGGCGAAGACCGCGCGCTCGTCGACGAGAGCGGCGGACTCCCCCGCGGCCGAACGGATCTCGGCCGCGAGGATGTCCGTGGCCGAGATCGCGTTCTCGCAGGCCATCACGGCGAGGCGACCCGCGCCCTCGGCCCGGGCCAGCAGCCCCTTCGCGATGACGGGGGCCACGAAGCGCAGGACGTTCGGTCCGACCGCCGTCGTGACGATCTCGGCCGTCGCGATCTCGCGGACCAGGGCCTCCTCGTCCGTCGCGCTGTTCATGGCGCGGAACCCGGTGACGGTCTTGGTCCGGCCGCCAACTCCGACTTCGTGGACGTCGTAGGAGTCGGCGGCCGTGATCGCCTCGATGAGGTCCGCGTTCACATCGGCGAAGACGACCTCGTAGCCGGCCTCGTGGAGAAGGAGCCCGATGAAACCGCGTCCGATGTTGCCGGCGCCGAAGTGAACGGCCTTCATTCCGCGTTGACCTCCTCGAGCAGCGCGTACAGCTCGTC
>CAKTZW010000165.1 GCA_934636065.1 uncultured Labedella sp. | reverse complement strand
CCTCGGATCACCGGTCGTCGACGCTCCCGTCGCCCCGCGGGTCCGTGGTCGCCTCGGCGAGTCGGATGCGGAGGAGTCGGATGGACAGCACGAGTGCGATGATGGCGAGCACCACGAGAACCGCCACGGCGACCACGAACACCACGTACAGCAGCGTGAACCCGATGGCGAGCGGACCGAGATCGAACACGTCGAGCTCCTTCTCTTCGAGGACGGGCCCCGGCGGCCCTGCGAGTCACCCTACGGGGTGCCGGCGCTGGAGGTCGGAACGCGTGTCGGTGGTCGCGCGTAGCGTCGGCGCATGGACATCATCCTCGTTCCCGGTTTCTGGCTCGACGCGTCATCGTGGCGCGACGTCACCCCCGCCCTCGAGGCCGCGGGTCACCGCGTCCATCCGCTCACCCTGCCCGGGCTCGAGTCGCCCGACGCCGACCGCGGGGGGATCGGTCTGCGCGACCACATCGACGCCGTCGTGGCGGTCGTCGACCGCCTCACCGAGGAGTCGGGCGACCGGGTCGTCCTCGTCGGCCACTCGGGTGGCGGCGCCCTCATCCACGGCGCGGTCGACGCCCGGCCGGAACGGGTGGCTCGCGCGATCTACGTCGACAGTGGGCCGCTCGGCGAGGGCAATGCCATCAACGACGAGCTGCCGTCAGACGGCGACGACGTGCCGCTGCCGCCCTGGGAGCTGTTCGAGGACGCGGATCTCGTCGACCTCACGGACGAGCTGCGGGTGCAGTTCCGGTCCCGTGCGATCCCGCACCCGCTCCGCGTCACCTCGGACGAGCAGCACCTGCACGACGAACGACGGTACGACGTGCCCGTCACGATCGTCGCGTGCGAGTTCCCCTCATCGGTGTTGCGCGAGTGGATCGCCGAGGGACACCCGTACGTCGCCGAACTCGCACGCATCCGCGACGTCGAGTACGTCGATCTGCCCACGGGCCATTGGCCGCAGTTCACGAAGCCGGCAGAGCTCGGGGAGGTGCTGCGGGCGGCGGTCGATCGCGATCGCTGAGACGGGGACGAGGAGAAGCGCCAGGCTGAGGTCGCGGCGCGATCAGATGAGGCCGGCGGCCTTCAGCAGGTCCACGCCGATCGGCCCGGGGTTGTACGCGACCTCCCAGCGGAAGCCGTCGGCGTCGGCGAAGTAGCCCGAGTAGCCGCCCCACTCCCGTTCCTGGCCCGCCTCGACCGTCGCGCCGGCGGCCCGAGCCGCCGACAGAACCTCGTCGACGCCCTCGGCGTCCGGCATGTTGTGCGCGAGGGTGATGGGCGCGATGCCGGGACCGGACCGGATGGCGCCCACCTCCGCCTCGAACTGCTCGGCGCTCCACAGCGACAGCGTCACCGAAGGAGCCACCCGGAAGAAGATCACCTCACCCGGCGCCTCGAACTCGGGCTCCCAGCCCAGACCGTCGACATAGAAGCGACGGGAGGCCTCGACGTCCGCGACGGCGAGAGTGATGAAGGTGACGCGCGCATCCATGCGGCTCAACCTACCGGCGACGGGCGACCTCCACGAGGGAACGGATGAGGTCGGCGTACGACATCCCCGCCGCCGCGACCATCGCCGGCACCTGCGAGTGCTCGGTCATCCCGGGCATCGTGTTGACCTCGTTGAACACGAAGCCGCGGTCGTCGAGGAAGAAGTCGACGCGTGCGAGCCCACGGCACCCGAGCGCACGGAAGATCGTGATCGCCGCCTCCGACACGCACGCGAGCTCCTCAGCGGTGAGCGGAGCGGGCACGAGGAAGCCCGGGTCGCCGCCGTACTTGCCGTCCACATCGAAGACGGACCCGGGCACCCGCGGGATCTCGAGGGCCGGCGCGACGGACAGCGCGCCGTCCGCCTCCTCGAGCACCGCGACGTCGATCTCGCGCCCCACGATCAGCTCCTCCACGAGGACGTCGGCCTCCGAGGTGCCGAGTGCCGCGATCGCCTGCCGCACCTCGGCGGCGGAGTGCGCGATCGAGACGCCATGGCTCGAGCCGCCGCTGACGGGTTTCACGATGACGGGGGCCGCGGCCCCGCGTCCGACGCCGTCTCCCGGAAGGTCGTCGACGGAGTACGAGCGTGCGGTACGCACCCCGACGCTCTGGGCGACGAGCTTCGTGGCGCGCTTGTCCATCGCCAGAGCGCTCGCCACCACCCCGGAACCGACGTACGGGACACCGATGGTCTCGAGGAAGCCGGCGATCGCGCCGTCCTCCCCGTTCACGCCGTGCAGGGCCGGGAAGGCGACCTCGGCCCGGCTGATCTCGGCGACGGCCTCGGCGGCGCCGAGCGTGCGACGGCCCCCGATGCTCCACGAACCGTCGCGGCCGATGCGCGCGTCGAGGACGTCGAAGTCGTCCGAGAGCGCGCGCCGGATCCCGGCGGCAGACGCGAGGGACACGTCGTGCTCCGAGTTCCGCCCACCCGCGATGACGGCCACCATCGGCCGCCTCATCGGATTCCTCCCGCCGCCGCGACGTGAGCGGACGCCGAGAGGCGGCCGTTCTCCTGCGTCCGCTCCGCGATACCGGCAGCGGGACGGATGACCGGGCCGGCGGCCGCCGGGCAGGGCAGGGGCGCGCTCCTGCGACCGGGTCCCGGATCGCTCCCCTCCTCCGCGTCGCCCGGGGCCGTCGCCACGTGCTCGCGGTGGATGCGCGGCCCGAGTCCCGTGACGATCTCGTGCTCGATCGTGCCGGCCCATCCGGCCCAGTCGCGCACCGTCGGTTCGCCCGAGCCCCCGGGACCGAAGACGACGGCGCGTCAGTGCCGTGAGGAGCGGCGCGACGGACGGCTCGTCGAGTCCGCGCACCCACTCGGCGAGGTCGCTGATCTGCATGGCACTCGCCTCGGCGATGTTGATGCCGCGGATGCGGGAGGAACGCGCGCCCTCGTTGAGCCGGGTCCCCCCGCACTCCGGGCACGTCGTGAACGTCACGGCCCGGTCGACGAAGGCGCGGATGTGGGGCTGCATGGCCTCCCGGTCCTTCGAGAGCATGGACTTCTGCAGCTTCGGGATGAGGCCCTCGTACGTCATGTTGATGTCGGACACCTTGACCTTCACGGGCTCCTTGTAGAGGAGGTCGTGCAGCTCCTTCTCCGTGAAGTCCCGAATGGGCTTGTCGGGGTCGAAGAAGCCGGAGCCCGAGTAGATCTTCACCGCCCAGCCGTCCGCCGTGTAGCCGGGGATCGTGAGCGCACCCCCGTTGAGCGACCTGGTCTCGTCGTACACCTGGGTGAGGTCGATGTCGTTGACCTTCCCCATCCCCTCGCAGCGCGGGCACATGCCACCGGTGATCGAGAAGTCGCGGCGCTCCTTCGTCGTGACGCCGCCCTTCTCGAACGTCACGGCGCCCGCGCCGGAGATCGAGGCGACGTTGAAGGAGAACGCCTGCGGCGCACCGACGTGCGGCTCGCCCAGTCGGCTGAACAGGATGCGCAGGAGCGCGCCCGTGTCGGTGGCGGTGCCGACGGTGGAGCGGACGTTCGCTCCCATGCGCTCCTGGTCGACGATGATCGCGGTCGTGAGCCCCTCGAGCACGTCGACGTCCGGACGCGACTGGCTCGGCATGAACCCCTGCACGAACGAGCTGTAGGTCTCGTTGATCATGCGCTGCGATTCCGCTGCGATCGTGGCGAAGACGAGCGAGCTCTTGCCGGAGCCCGAGACGCCCGTGAACACGGTGAGCCGCCGCTTCGGCAGGTCGACGGAGACGTTCTTGAGGTTGTTCTCGCGCGCCCCGACGACCCGGATGAGGTCGTGGGTGTCGGCGGGGTGCTGCGCTGCGTCGGGAGCGGATGAGGCGGCGGGCGTCGTTTCGGGCGAAGGGACTGGCGTCGTCGACATGGTCCGATGGTAGCGACGACGGCGGACAGGGCGCGTCCTGATTCGGCGCACCGGTCGGCGAGGACACGGGCCACCGAGTACCGTTGAGGGATGACCTCCCCCGAAGGACCGACGGACTCGAGCGAGGCCGCGTCGACCCAGACCACGCCGTCCGCCGCTGCAGAGCCCGCCGCCGAGCCCGCCACCGAGACCCAGACGTTCGCCGACCTCGGTCTCGCCGAGCCCGTGCTCAAAGCGGTGAAGGACCTCGGGTACGAGACACCGTCGGCCATCCAGGCCGCGACGATCCCCACGCTGCTCGCCGGTCGCGACGTCGTCGGTCTCGCACAGACCGGAACGGGGAAGACGGCGGCGTTCGCGCTTCCCATCCTGTCCCGCCTCGACACGTCGCAGAAGACGCCGCAGGCCCTCGTCCTCGCGCCGACGCGCGAGCTCGCCCTGCAGGTCTCCGAGGCGTTCGAGAGCTACGCGACCCACCTCCGCGGCGTCCACCTGCTCCCCGTCTACGGCGGCCAGGCGTACGGCGTGCAGCTCTCCGCCCTCCGCCGCGGCGTGCACGTCGTCGTCGGCACGCCCGGACGCATCATGGACCACCTCGAGCGCGGCACCCTCGACCTCTCGGAGCTCAAGTACCTCGTGCTGGACGAGGCGGACGAGATGCTGCGGATGGGCTTCGCTGAGGATGTCGAGACGATCCTCGCCGACACGCCCTCGGACAAGCAGGTGGCGCTCTTCTCCGCGACGATGCCGGCGCAGATCCGCCGCATCTCGCAGAAGTACCTCAACGACCCCGAAGAGATCACGGTCAAGAACAAGACCACGACCTCCGCCTCGATCACCCAGCGCTACCTCGTCGTGTCCTACCCCCAGAAGGTCGACGCCCTCACGCGGATCCTCGAGGTCGAGAACTTCGAGGCGATGATCGCCTTCGTGCGCACGAAGAACGAGACGGAGACTCTCGCCGAGAAGCTGCGGGCGCGCGGGTACTCCGCCGCCGCCATCAGCGGTGACGTCGCCCAGGCCCAGCGCGAGCGCACCGTCAACCAGCTGAAGTCCGGCAAGCTCGACATCCTCGTGGCGACCGACGTCGCGGCCCGCGGTCTCGACGTCGATCGCATCAGCCACGTCATCAACTACGACCTCCCGATCGACACCGAGTCCTACGTGCACCGGATCGGGCGAACCGGACGCGCGGGTCGCACGGGCGACGCCATCAGCTTCGTCACGCCGCGCGAGCGTCGCATGCTCACGGCGATCGAGAAGGCGACCCGTCAGCCGCTCACGCAGATGCGTCTCCCCACCGCCGAGGACGTCAACGCGACGCGCCTGTCCCGGTTCGACGACCAGATCACCGCGGCGCTCGCGCAGACGGAGCGCATCGACCGGTTCCGCGACATCATCGGACACTACGTCTCTCACCACGACGTGCCCGAGGCTGACGTCGCCGCGGCGCTCGCGGTCGTCGCCCAGGGCGACGAACCGCTCCTGCTCGACCCGAACGACGACCGCGCCGAGAGCTTCGCCGAGCGGCGAGACCGCCCGGACCGTGACCGCGACCGCGGCGATCGGAACGATCGCTTCGGTGACCGGGGCGACCGACCGGAGCGCCGCCAGCGCCCGTCGAGCGGCCCCATGGC
>CAKTZW010000164.1 GCA_934636065.1 uncultured Labedella sp. | reverse complement strand
GATGCCACTCGGTCCGGTGGAGGCGAACTCGGCACGCGCGATCTCGTCATCGCCCCGCTCGGGGATGGGAGGCAGCGCGGTCGGCGTCGGAGTCGCGCTCTCCGACGGGGCCGACGGTGAGGGCTCCGGCTCCGCCGCACACCCCGCCATGGCGAGCGCGAAGGCAGCGGCACCGACGGTGAGACCGGCACGAGGACGCGACATTCGATGTGTGTCCATGCCTCAACGTTAGGGCGGGCCTTCCGCGCCCGCGACCCCCAGCGCGTCGGATCGGACCGCCGCCGGCGTCCCGGACGACGTCAGGACCCGCGCAGGATCGAGGCCATCTTCTTGCCCCGCGCGACCTCGTCCACCAGCAGGTCCATGTAGCGGATCTTCTGCATGAGCGGGTCGTCGAGCTCCTGCACTCGCACGCCGCAGATGGTGCCCGTGATGAGCGAGGCGTTCGGGTTCATGGCCGGCGCGTCCGCGAAGAAATCCTCGAGCGACAACCCCTCGTCGAGGGTGCGCCGGAGGTCCGACGCGGCATAACCGGTGAGCCACGAGATGACGTGGTCGACTTCCTCCGCGGTGTGGCCCTTCCGTTCCGCCTTCGCGACGTAGTGCGGGTAGATGGCGGCGAACGGAGTGCCGAAGATGCGGTGACCGGCCATGGCGATTCCTCCGTCGGACGAGTGCGCGCGTAAGTCAACGCTAGCGCGCCGGCGGTGCGGCGGGGAGACCGGCGGACCCGGTATCCGAGCGCGGCACCGGTAGCCACATGGTGTCGCTCAGCGCGAAGGTCCGGAAGTCGCTCGGCAAGGACGTCGGCGATCCGGTGACGGTCACCATCGTCCGGCGGTGGCCGCCTCGCCGAGGCTGACCGCGGAGCGCGGGGTCAGCCCTGCGGAGACCGGGGGACCCAGCACGCGACACGGTCGCGATAGGCGACGTACTCGGGTCCGAACCGTGCCTCGAGATCCGCCTCCTCGATGGGCCGCACCAGCTCGTTCCATACGAACGATCCCGCGACCGCGTACACGACGACGAGCCAGGACTCGAGGATGAGACCGACGGCCGCGCCCTGGACGATGCCCGCGACGGCCATCGGGTTGCGCACGAATCGATAGGGGCCGGCGATCACGAGCCGGCGGGCCGTCGCGGACGGAAGCGGCGTCCCCTCCCCGAGCGTCGACATCGTGACCGCCGACCAGATCCCGAGGGCGCTCGCCGCGACGAGGATCACGACGCCGACGACCGGGACCACGATCGGCACGGGCACCTCGAGCTGCCAGCGCCGTTCGAGGAACGCGATCGCGAGCGGGAAGACCACGAGGAACAGGCCCCAGAACACGACGAGCTGCACGCCGGTCCGTCGCACGTGCGAGCGCACCGGGCCGGGCCGGGCGAGCCGGAACCCGAAGGGTCCGCGGATGATCCACTCGGCCGGCAGCCGACCGAGCACGACGAGGAGCCCGGCGGCGACGCTTCCCGCGGCCGACGCGATCATGAGCACGGCGCCCCAGCCCGCTTCCCCGGTCAGCGTCGCGTAGGCGACCATCCCGACCGTCACGAGCACGGCCCACGGCACCGCGATCCACACAGCCCAGCGCGCGCCGAGCGCGACGAGGGCCGACGCGAGCACGAAGAGGGGCACGTCGAGCGCGGCGACGACGACGGGGTCGAGACGACCGAGCGTCGACGCGCGGACGAGCGGCACCGTGAAGACGCCGACCCACCACAGCGCTCCGGCCACCGCTTGCGCCGCGAAGTAGAGCCGGCCGTGTCGAGCACCGAGCCGATCCGTCACCCGGCAGCGCTCGTCGATCCGCGCTCGCTCGATGGCGCGGCCGAGAGCGGACAGGGACATGTCGCGATTCTAGGGAGCGACCGGCAGCGGGGACCTCCCCCTCGGGCTCGTCTCGTCCTACGATCAGGGAAACGTCTCGAGGAGTTCCGATGACCAGCGTCGCCGCAGACCCCGTCACTCGCGCATCAGCCCCGCTCACCGTGCGGGTGGCCGGCCTTCTCCTCATCGCCGCCGCCGTGCTGCAGGTCGGCCTGGTCGTGCTGCGCATGAACACGCTGCTCTTCGAGGGTGGACGAGTGGCCTACCTCGTGACGCTCGTGCTCGTCGCGGCCGCCGCGCTCGTCGCGTCGCTGCCGCGTCTCGGCGCTCGCGACGGTGAGGACGCCGCGATCGACCGGGCCGGCGCCGTCGCGTTCCGCGTCTTCGCCGTGGGCGTCCTGGCCGGGCCGCTCCTCGCGTCGTTGACGCCGGCCGACCCCCGGCCGCTCTCGGCGGCGGCGGGGATCCTGGTGCTCGTCCTCGGGGCGCTCACGCTCGTCGCGGGAGCCGTCGGGGTCTGGAGCGTGGCGCGGGTCGGGCGCACACCGGCCGCCGTCGTGCTCGCGGCATCCGCCGCTCTCGGGTGGTCGGCGCTCGTCGGGGTGTTCTGGGTGCTGATCCCGGTGCTCCTGCCGACCGCGACTCAGGAACTGCTGATCGCCGCGACGCGGCTGGGCGACGTCGTCGGTCCGCTCCTGCTCGCGGCGACAGGCGTCGCGTGCCTTATCGCCGCCGGGCGCTCACGCGTTTCCGGTCGCTGAGCCTGTCGAAGCGTCACGCGACTGCCGACCGCCCTTCGACAGGCCCTAGACCGGCATTCGACAGGCTCAGGGACCGCCCTTCGACAGGCTCTGGGACCGGGTCAGGCGGGCTCGGAGCGGCGCATCGTCTCCCGGTCGGGCTCCGCGGCGGGGAGGCAGGCGGACGCGAGCAACTCGAGCTTCTCCGCGGCGGCGGAACCCGCGTCCGCATGGAAGACCACGAGCATCATGCCCTCGGCGCCGCCGATCGCGAGGCGCTCACGGTTCAGCCGGAGCTCCCCGACCTGCGGGTGGTCGATGAGGAACCGTGTACCGGTCTGGCTGCGCACCTCGTGCCGGCCCCAGAGGCGCGCGAACTCCGCACTCGCGAGCGAGAGCTGACCGGTCAGCTCGATGTAGCGCGGGTCGTCGATGTCCTTCCCGACGGCCTGCCGCAGACTCGCGATGAAGCACTCGGTGACGTGCTCCCAGTCGGGGTGCAGCTCCTGCGTCTCGGGGTCGAGGAAAAGGTCCCGAAGCAGATTCCGACCCACGACGAGGCCCGGGTCGAGGGCCCGGGCGAGGGCGTTGGACGCGAGCACGTCGAAGTAGCGGCCCTCGATGTACGCGGGCTGCGCGAGCGCGTCGAGCAGCTTGAGGGCGCTGAGGGGCGGCGTCTCCTTCGCGGGACGGCGCCGGCGATGCGTCGGGACGTCGGCCGCCAGCGTCAGGAGGTGCGCGAGTGCCTCGTCGTCGAGCTGCAGCACGCGGGCGATCGCCTCGAGCACCTGGACCGACGGGTTCCGGTCACGCCCGCGCTCGAGGCGCAGGTAGTAGTCGGCACTGATCCCCGCCAGCATCGCGACCTCCTCGCGGCGGAGTCCCGGCACGCGTCGCACGCCGACCTCGCGGATCCCGACCTGCTGCGGCGTCACGGACTCGCGTCGGGCACGCAGATACGCGCCGAGGGGGTTCCTGATCTCGCTCATGGGGTCGACCCTAGGCCGCGGCCGGTCGGATAGCCGGGGTCCCGCCGGTCCCCCGGCTGCGGGGGACTCTGTCTGCGGCTCTCGATCGCTCATACCGTTCACAACGGCCCGAACCGGGCCGGTATTTCGAAAGGACCCCGTGAGCGCCACGACCGCCTCCACCCCCACCGTCTCCGCCGGGACGCAGCGACCCGCCTCCTGGGCCGGGGTCGTCTCCCTCGGCCTCGGCATCTTCGCCATCGTCATGTCGGAGTTCCTGCCCGCGAGCCTGCTGCCGCGCATCGCCGACGACCTCAGGGTCACGGCCGGTGCCGCCGGCCAGAGCGTCACCGTGACGGCGTTCGCCGCCGCACTGTCAGCCCTGCTCATCGCGGCGGTGCTCCCGAGAGCCGACCGCCGCCGCGTCATGATCGGTCTCACCCTCCTCGCCGTCCTGTCGAACGTGCTCGTCGCGCTCGCGCCGAACCTGCTCGTCCTGCTCGCGGCGCGCATCCTGCTCGGCGTCGCCCTCGGCGGGTTCTGGGCGATGGCGACCGCGGTGGCCGCCCACCTCGTGCACCCCGACCACCTCGGTCGCGCGCTCACCGTCATCAACTCGGGCGTCTCCGTCGCGACCATCGTGGCCGTCCCGCTCGGCGCCTGGCTCGGTGAGCTCTGGGGCTGGCGTGGAGTGTTCCTCCTCGGCGCGGGGATCGCGCTCGTCGCGCTGATCGTGCAGGCCGCGACCCTTCCGCGTGTGACGCCGGGTGCGGCGAGCGGACTGCGCGCCCTCGGGGCGACCCTCCGGTCGGGGACCGTGCTGCTCGGCCTGCTCGCGATCCTCTTCGTCTTCAGCGGGCACTTCAGCGGGTTCACCTACATCCGGCCCGCGGCCGAGGACATCTCGTCGATCGACGCCGGCGGGCTCGCGATGCTGCTGCTCGTCTTCGGGGTCGCGAACGTGCTCGGGACGATCACGAGCGGCCCGCTCGCCGACCGCGCGATCCGGGTGGCGGTCTTCCTCTTCCCGGCGGTCGTCGGGCTCGGGATGATCACGATGCTCGTCGCGGGCGGCACGATCGTCGGCTTGTTCGTCGCGGCGGCGCTGTGGGGCTTCGGCTTCGGGGGCGTGCCGACCTCGGTTCTCACGTGGGGTGCGCGGGTCGAGCCCGAGCGGCTCGAGCAGATCGGCGGCCTCATCGTGACCGTCTGCAACGTCGCGATCGCGGTCGGCGCCATCGTCGGCGGGCTTCTCGTCGACGGCGTCTCCGCGAGCACGCCCCTGTTCGTCGGCGGCCTCGCGGCGATCCTCGGGGCCCTCGTGCTCGTGAGCGTGCGCCACCGCGCCAACTGAGCGGGCTCCGCCGCTCCGCGAAGTAGTCACTTTGAGCGGTTTTTGTCCGGTATGAGCGACGCATTCCGCTCAAAGTGGCGATGTGGTGGGGCGGGCCCGCCTCGGCGGTCCCTCAGTCCCGCTCGCCCTCCGCTTCGGGGGCACCACGTCCCTCGTTCGGTCGCGGCGTCGTGGCGCCTGAGCGCCGAGGCGAATCGGCGATGAGACGGTGGGCATGGATGCCGTGCGCGAAGCTGACGACAGCAACGATGGTGAAGAGAGTTCCGAATCCTCCGATGACCGGGGCATCATTCGGCCCGAGCAGCCCGGACCACCAGCCGATCGCGATCAGGAGAAGCGCACCGGCGACGATGAACGACCGGACATCGGGCCTGCGGAGACCCGACCCCCACTCGCCGGCGCTGACGCCTAACTGTTGATCACGCATGTGGTCGCCCATGCTCTGCAATTGGAGCTGTAGCAGGACGTGCAAACGATGGCTGCGCAAAGTCCGCCTGCAATCGCACTTCCCAGGAACGTCACCGCGCATCCGCCGCAGCACGCAGCGAAAGAGTCGAATTTGAGGTTCGAACAATATGTGAAGAGATGTGTTCCCG
>CAKTZW010000163.1 GCA_934636065.1 uncultured Labedella sp. | reverse complement strand
TTGAGGATCACCGTGCGTGCCTCGGGAGCTCCGTCGGCGGAGACCGTCGCCAAGGTGAAGGCGTGGGCCACGTACGTCCCGCGCGCCACTTCGTCCTCGATCCAGGCACGGAGGAGGTGGAGCGGTTCGCCGGGGACATCGGAGGCGCGGAGCACCGCCTGCTCGCTCGGACGCGTTGGTATGGCGCGCAAGACATCACGGAACGAGTCGGTCATGCGGTGAGCCTACGGTCGGCTCCGGCCGAAAGAAGAGGGTTGCCACGTCACCCGATGAGGCTCTGGAGCACCTCGAGTCGCACCTGCGCGGCGACAGCGATGACGAGGTAGTCGGCGAGCACGATGAGGGCGAGCCAGGAGGAGAGCCTCGACCCGATCGCGCGGGGGGTCCGGCCGTGGCCGACGACTCCGGATGCGAGTGCCCACCCGAGCGTCGCCCAGAACAGCGGGATGACGACGAGCCACACCACCATGCACCACGGACAGAGCACGCCGTACTCGAAGACACTCCGCCACGCGAACACATGCACGAGCACGTACGCGGCGGCGACCGCCGCGACGAACACCCGCCAGTACCACCGCCGGTAGGCGCCGCCAGCGAGAGCCCCGACTCCCCCGAAGACCGGGCCGAGGAAGCTCACGATGCCGATGATCGAGTTGCTGAAGCCGAGCAGGTTCCCCCCGGGAGAGAGCAGGTTGGGCCCGCACGACACGACGACGCTCAGCGTGCAGGACACGATCGGGTCCGCGTCGGTGAGTTGCCCGACGTACTCGAGGTAGAGCAGGAACGAGACCGTCCAGCCGATCGCGCCGGCGACGATCCAGGACACGGCGAGCGCCCGCGGCGGCAGGAGGGAGCGGACAGGACCGGTCGTCGTGTCCGCATCGACGGTGTGGTCGGTCGCAGTGCTCACGTATGTCCCCTCTTCTCGGTCGGTCGTCTCCCGACGATAGGAGCACGGCGGGGTGACCGAGGGGGACCTAGGTCCCGTGGAGTCGCCCGTCCTCCGTCGTATGGTCCGTTGTCCGGGACGGGAGGCGGACTCTGGTAACGTGACAGAGCACGCGCCTCCGTAGCTCAGGGGATAGAGCGCCGGTTTCCGGTACCGAAGGTCGGGGGTTCGAATCCCTCCGGGGGCACTGCACAGCGGCCGTCGAGTCGCTGGCGTCGGCGGGGACGTGTCGGGGTGTCAACGCTGAGCCCACTCCGTCGTGGACGCGGAAAGCGCCCGACGGCCAGGGCTCGTCGGGCGCTTCTGCTATCCGCTGCGATCGACGGTCAGCTCTCTCCGCGTGTCCGGAGCACCGACATGCCCCCGTACAGCGACACGAGGTGCGCGAGTTCGGCTTCGTCGTGGAACGACGCGATGCCGCGACCGAAGTCCTTCGCGGTCTCGATCGCGAACCGGACTGCCTGCTCGACGTCGTGCAGATCGGTCGCGCCCGTCGCGGATCCGGCGACCGCGCTCTCCGTGACGATCGCGACGCCGACCACGGGAGCGCTTGTCGCTGTGCAGGGCTGGACGATCGAGTTCACGTGATAGACGTCGTTGCCGTAGGGAGTGATGTCCTGCATGGTGATGGGCATCACCATGGGAGCACGCCCGGTGGTCCGACTCACGATGTCCAGCAGGGTCTCGGAGACGCGAAGGATCCAACCATCGGCGATCGTCGGGGTGATCGCGATTCCCTTGCTGTTGCAGATGCGGTTGCCCTTGGTGGTGTCGATGGAGAGGATCGCGTCCATCTCGGCGGTCACCTCATGGGCGTTGCTGACGTCCTGCTCGACGACCGATCCCATGAAGGGGACCGGATCGTGCGGCTGAGTCGGAGCATCCGGATCGATGTGGGTCGCGACGACCACGTCGCCGGGGAGGCGGTCACCGCGCTCGGCCATCGCGAGGAGCTTCGCGGCGATGGCGACGGCGGCGAGAGCGCCGTCCCCGTCGCTGACGAAACCGATCTGCTCGGGGCGCGCGCCGAGACCGCCGAGGCGACCGAGGACGCCGAGCGTGGGCGCAGAGCCACCCGCTGAGCGGCCGTCGGTGCCGGGGATCGTGACGCGTACGAAATCGGTCTCGCCGCGGTCACCTGCCACCGTCTCCACTGCGATGTCCGCGTCGGCGGAGACGCCACGCAGATATTCGGCGACGGCGATGCCGCGCACCGCCGGGTCGTCGAGCAGGTCGTAGGCGGCGATGAGATGGGACCAGGACATGGTGTGTTTCCTCCGTGGTGGTGCGTTCGTTGCCGATTCGTGGTTCAGTGCCCGGCCGAAGCCGGGTCGTGGACGGCGGCGTCGGCTGCCGCGAGGACGGCGTCGACGATGGGCACGTCGATGAGTTCGGTGAGGGTGGCCCGCAGGCCGATCGTCGTCATCCCGGTGCAGGCGAACATGATGACGTTCGCACCGCGGTCGACGAGCTCCCGCGCTGCTGCGGCAGCCGCGGCGCGCCCCTCGGCGGTGAGCAGGTGTCGGGTCTCGCTCACCCCATCGGGGACGATCGCCGCAACCAGTCGGTCACCGAGCACCTCGGTGACCGCGAGCGGGGTGTCTCGCGTGAGGTCGAGCACGCCGATCCTGTCCCCCAACCGCAGCGCGGCACGCGCGGCCGACGAGCCGGCACCGTACACGGGCACGGCCACACGATCACGGGCGGCCGCGAGCCCGGGGTCCGCCGCGCAGCTGAGGATGAGCGCGTCGACGCCGTCCTCGCGTTCCATCCGCGCGGCGAGTTCCGCGACCTTCGGCGCGGCCCGGGCGAAAGTCTCCTCGGAAAAGACGCCGCGCGGTTGATCCGCGATGCTGCGCGACACCGTATCGACACCGTAGGCGTCGCGGATCACGCTGCCGTGCTGGTCGAGCAGAGCGGGGTCCTCGGTGGTGAGGACCCGGATCACACCGATCCTCACGGTGCTGCGCGCTCCGTCTCCGGCGCGCCGAGGACCTCGGCCGCGAGCCGGGCGGACACTGAACGGGCCACGACGACCGGGAGACCGGTCTCGTCGGCGACGACCGAGCGCATCGCCGCGGTGTAGCCGAAGCAGTCCATCGCGATGAGCGTCGCACCGTCGGACGCGAGCTCGCGTCCCGCCTCGCGCAACCGCTCCTCCGTGCCCGTGTAGGGGGACGCGGCCGCGACGAGCACGGGGGCGTCCCCGCCGAGGACCGCCCGGAACTTCCGCCGGGTGTCGTCCTCCTGCTCCGGCAACGGAGCGATGATGCCGACGGGCGCGCCCTGCGGCGCCGCTGCCGCCACGGCATGGGCGATGATCCGGTCGGGGACGAAGAACGGCTTCGACGAGGGCATGGGCGGGAACGGTCCGGTGCAGGCGAGGAGGATCGCGTCGACCTCCTCCTCGAGCGCCGCGAGGATCGCGGGCAACCGTCGCATCACCGCGGCCTCGCCGATGATGGCGGAACCACCGTCCGCGAGGCGGGTGGTGAGAGCGTGGTCGTCGACAGTCGGGGCGAGGGCGGCGATCTCGTCCGGAGTGCATCCGTCGAGCACACCGCGCTCGACGAATTCGACGCCGGGAAGGAGCTCCGCGAGCTCCGGCGTGAGGTCGATGCGGGGCGTTTGACCGATCGTGACCACTCCGAGTCTCATCCGGCTCACCGCCAGACCATCTTGCTCACCGAGTGGATGGAGTCACCGGCGATGAGCCCGGCGCCGACGAGGGCGGTCTCGCGCTCACCCTCCTCACCGCGCCACCGCTTCCACAACACCCGGATGACGAGCGCGATCAGGACCAGCCAGCCGGCATTCGGCGTCGCCACGAGCAGCCCGGTGGCGAGGAGCACACCCATCTGTCGGCTCGGCCCGCCGATCGTCTGCACGACGGCGCCGGGAACGGCCCAGATGAGGAGGTTCACGAGCGCACTCGGGTCCGAGAGCCCGGCGGCGATGGTGTCCGCGTAGACGCGGGAGGTGGGAGGGACGGCTCCGTCTGCGAACAGCGTGGGCCACACGAGTGCGACCATGCCGATCGCGACGACGAAGCCGAGGATCGACGCCTTCAATTGCTCGCGGCGCCCGGCGAGTTCGAACTCCGTGTACGGACGCCGGTCGCGTCGCAGAATCCATCCCGCCTTGAGGTCGTAACCCATGTCCGCGAAAGCCGGGCCGGTGGACGCGCAGTAGCCGACGAGGAGCGCGAGCGGGATCGCGGGGAACTGCAACAGCAGCCCGACGATGAGGAAGATCAGCGTGACCGCGAACGCGGGGAACCACCCCGCGTGCATCGCGGCGAGCCCGACGATGAGCTCGTGCACGATCGCCGCGACGGCGGCGAAGAGCGCGAAACCGACGATGCCCCACCAGGGCAGCTCGACCCACAGGGCGCCGGCCACCGCGAGGACCACGGCGCCGGCCGTGAACATGACGAACCCCGATCCGAGGGCGCGGCGGAGCGTTCGCTCATCCACCGTCGGAAGCAGCGACGGATCGGTGAGCGCCGCCGTCTCGAGCGCCGCCGTGTTCTGGAGCTGCTTGGCAGACGGACGGGCGAACATGATGATCGCGATCTGGATGAGTGCGACGAGGCCAGCGCCGATCATGACCCCGTGAGGCACGTACAGCTCGGCGAGGCTCACGTCGAGCAGTGCGGGCACGTACTGGGCGATGAGGAGGCCGGCGGCGAACATCAGCAGCGCCCAGATGTTTCCGATCATCGCGATCCCCGCTGCAGACATCGGCAGACCGAAGGCCGCGGCTGTGAAGCCGACGACACCGCCACCCACAAGCAGTGCCGCCTGCTTTCCCCCCTGGTCCCCCGCCTTGATCGTCTCGGCCGCCGCCACGCCGGGAGGCCATGCGGCGCTGGCGGGGAAGAAGCGGGAGCCGTACGCGCGGTAGAGGACGTACACGTCGATCGCGAGCCCCAGGCTGGCGCCGAGCAGCATCGGCCAGACCAGGTCGGGTCGACCGAAGAGGAAGGGGATCGCGATGGGCGTGAGAAGCGAGTTGGCGGCGGCGAACGTAGCACCCGAGATCGACGACTGGACGAGGTTCTGCCTGTTCACATCGCGCATGCGGTGCAGTCCGAGGAAACCGACGCGACCGATGAGCATCGCGACGACCGCGCCGATGACGCTCGTGTTCGGCGCGACACCGAGTGTGGTGATCATGTGGATGCCGATCGCGGCACCGAGCACGCTCACGAGAAGCGTGATGACCGCTGTCGTCGGCTCGAAGGCACGGGGGTGGCGTGTGCCGGCCCCAACTGGAGTACGCGTCTCGGAAGCGTGCATGGATCGGTATTCCTTCGTCTGTCGGACTGCCTGATAACGGTGCAGGGTCAGAACACGCTCCGCCGGAAGTGGTCGCGGGTGCAAGCGAATCCCGCTATCTGGGAGTTACGTTCATATTTCGAATCGTGCGTTACGCTCGCTCCGAGCCCGCCGCCGCCCACACCGCAGGAGAGTCGATGTCCGATGAGGCCGAGGAGCGAGGGTCTTCTCCGCTGCAGACGGTGGATCGGGCTCTCCAGACCCTGCTGTCCTACAG
>CAKTZW010000162.1 GCA_934636065.1 uncultured Labedella sp. | reverse complement strand
GCTGTGGGGCGGCCGATGCGGCTCGGACCAGTCCTGGTTCGGGATCGGACTCCAATCCACACCGCGAGGCCCGAGTGAACCTGTCCAACTTCTCCGCTCCCGTGAGGCTAGGGCCTTTCACGCTCATCCCGCATTCGCCGGGCCTCGCGAGATAGGGGTCGAGATCGGTGCGGGAGTGGTCGACTCGGATCTCCCCGCCTCATGGCATGCGCTGGACGAGGCGGTCCAGGATGCCCGCTTGAGCGAGATGTGGACTGGCTTATGCGATTGGGGTGAGCGACTCGGAGTAGATCGAGTGCAGATCGATTTGTTCTCTTGTTCCGGCCGCGAGCTTCTCGTGTCCCATGGATTCACGGTGGAATCGCGTTCGTTGTTCGGACGCCTTCTCCCAAGCAGCTTGTGTGGCCCTGCGGACCTCCGGAGTGACCCCCCGACGGTCAGGACATCTCTCCTAGCCCTCCATGACATACCCGTAGTGGGCTTGATGGCCTTCGTTCAAGAGCGACTTGCGCTTGAGGTCTATGGCCTGAGTTGGGATTCGATGATTGTCTATGTCGACGATGTCGCGGACCTTCCGAACCTTACTTACTCTGGCTGTTGATTGAGTTCGGAGGCGAACGACTCGACCGCCGACTGGTTCAGTGACTTCGTGAAGGTCGCAGGCACTTCGATTCCTTCTGGACTTCGCGCCGTTCCTCCGAAACCTGATCATCTCCTCGCCCAACGTCACGGACCCTCGGGTCGTCACCGAACTGCCGTACATCGAGGAACTTGCGCTGTGGGTGTCCCAAAGTCAGCCGTTAGATCTTTCTCCTCTGACGCGCTTGGCCTCGTTCAGTGCGGAACTTCGAGGATTCGAGTCCGTCCTGGGAGTGCCGAGCCTCAAGAAGGCGCACTTCCAAGCTGTCCGCGACGGCTCTCTGCCCCGCATCACAGCGCCGATCGAATCTCTCGAGCTGGTCGACGTCGGTGGCTCAGAGCTCGAATTCGCGCGGCCGGAGACCGTGAAAAGATTCTCCGTCACAGGTGCTCGAGCCTTCGATTGCGGCACCTTAAGGGGCCTACGTGCGGTTGAAGTGCTCGAGTTCGCGGAGTGCGGCGAGGTGCTCGGATTGGACACGCTGCTCTCGTTACCGACGTTGAAGGTCGTCGTCTTCGAGGATTGCCGCGCGTGCACGCCGAGGGATTCGTTGCTCGACCTGGTCGTTGATCGCATCGCGGTGGTCGATCGGAACCCGTTCGACGCCGGATTCCGTGCACGAGCGGCGACATCCGGTTCGAAGTGGGTGTATTTTCGGGAGTGCCCGACGCGCCCGCACAGTCGGGGCCGGCGAATGAGTGCCTGGGGGACGGAGCCGTGGGCGAACGACTCGGCGGCTGACTGGCTCACCGAATTGATCGAAACGTCGGATATCCGCAACCGTTGGTACGCTGAACTGGGCGCCGATCCCGGCGAGGAGCCCGAGATCGTTCGCGCGGCGGCCTGGGTCTTCATTCAGCTCGGACTCGTCTATGTTTGGCCGATCGAGCATCTCGACGACGACGTCGAACGCACCATTGCCGCGCTCTCCGCCTTGCGCTCGGGCGTCTATGCCGACGACTCCACCATGGTCGCCGCGTTGACGGCAGAGATCACTGAGCTTGAGCAGAGGCGCCGGTAGAGTCGGCCGTGCAGCGATTCGCAATGACCATGGCACGAGCTGGCTGACGACGACCAGCCTGAAGCTAGAAGGCTGAGCTGAGCAAGGGACCGGTTCTTCGTGAAGATCCTTTGGCGAGTGCTTCGGCGGCCGGACGTGTTGGCGGGCTGGGCCATCGTCATCGGCATGTGCATTCTGGCAGTCGTCCGCGGCGGTGCGGAGTTGCTGCTCTTGATCATCCCCGCCGCCGCAATCGGCACGGGTGTGCGCGCGCTGCAGGACGCGCGTCGGCCGGCGTCGCTGGCGTGGCCGGAGGTCCTCGCCCACGCTGACCGCGACAGGCCGCGGCGGTCCAATGTCGTGACCGGGGTTCCGCTCGTCGCCGTCCGTGTCGGTGACGGCCCGCGCGTCGTGGCGTGGGTGGCACCGATGGACGATGGAAAGTGGGTCGTGCACACGTCGCTGGGCACGAATCTGGAGCCCGAGGTCGAGGCCTTCACAGCGGACGAGTTGGACCGGCGCGAACGCGACTGGAACCTGCGGTATCTGCCGCAGGCGGAACTGTCGGACCAGGTGTGGAGGCAGTACTTCGGCGACGGCGCATGAACGTCATTGCGCGCATACGCGCCATCGTCCGCGCCTACTGGCTGGCCTGGGTGCTGGTGATCTTCACGAGCGTGGCCGCAGCCAGTTACGACATGTGGGTCCAGGCGCTGGTGTTCCCGGGCTCCGTGGCGCTCATCCCGGCTGGTCTGGTGATCGCGGTGGGCAGGGCGGAGGTGCGGTGGGACGTCGCGCTCGATCATGTCGTGTTCTCGGGTGAGGCGCTGAGCGAGCGGCCAGCGCGACGACTCTACGGAGCTGTGGTCCAGGGGGAGTTGACGGGTCACTATGCCGAGCTCCGACCCGAGGGTGACGAATCGTGGTCGCTCAGGCTCAAGTCCTCGTCGACGCTGACCATCGACGAGACCATCATTCCCAGCGTCGGCACGAATGAGATCATCGAGCTGGTGCATCAGCGGTCGTTGGGGCTCGTCGCCGATGAGCTTGCCCACGACATCGCACGGCTGTACTTTCGCAAGGGCCGCCGGGCGCGGGCGACGACCGTGGGGGAGCTGGAGAGCTTCCGTTGGCGCGACTGAGCGGAGATCTCGAACATCATGAGCCCCTCACACCTCAGCACGAAGCGTGATGACAGCGTGGTGGCCGTGAGGCGCGTTCGCGGGCCGGGGACAGTGGCGCGCGGTGCGGCTCTCGTCCTCTGGTCCGGCTGGATCGTGCTCTCCGTGGTGGGAGACGCGTTCACAATGCGTCCGGAGGAGCTTCCCGTTTGGATATCCATCGGGATCGGTCTGTTCTTCATCGTTCGGAGCTTCTTCTTCGGGTTTGTGGATCGGGCCGAAGCACCTGACCGTCGTCTCGTGGTTCGTCACCCGACGCGTGCCTCTCGACTCCCTGGCCGCCGTGCTGCACCGCCCGTATGCCGGGCTTTTCACCGGCGGTGTCGGTGGCAACAACCTCCTCAGTTCGCGCACGAAGATGCTCGGCGTTCGCCTGCACTCCGGCAGGGAAGTCCTGTGGCCGGTGACGATGATGACGAACGCGACCTGCCGGCGTGTGCTGAAGGAACTCCGGGCTCTCCTCGATGTTCCCGTCGAGAGCGTCATCGACGTGTGAGACAACCGACTCTCCGCCTGGATACGCTTCCCTCGTGTGGATGACGGAGGACGGACGGGCGCACAGCGCCGCGTTCGACGTGTGGTCCGTGCCGGCGGGCCGACAGCTGGTCCGGCGGGCACGTCGCCTCGACGCGCCTACGATCGCCCGATTCAGCGATCAGGTCTCCGAGACGTTCTCCGTCATCGAACCGTACGTCGAGCGCGAGATCGGCTACTCAGATGATGAGTCGCCATGGGAGGGAATGCGCCTGCCCGGTGAGTACGTCGAGGCGTTGCTCCGCCGAGTGCGCTTCGACGACCCCGGCTCGGTGCGAGACGCGGTCCTCGCGCTGCCGGCCCGGTGGATGCACGACGGCGCGTATCTCCTCGACGACGTCTTCGACGAGGCGAGCGGATCGCGCCGGCACCACCTGCGGAAGGAGGTCATGTGGACGATCCGTTCGATTGGGAGACGGTGACGCCCTATCCCTCCAACGTCGTCGCGATCGACTTCGCGACGCTTCGACAGCACGCACCGCGCGCTGTCGAGTACCCGGAGGTGTTGCGGGCTGGGTTCGAACGGGGCCTCGTCTCGGCCGAGGAGATCGTGGAGCACTACCTCGGCCGGTATGGACAGGGAACACTCACGGAGGGCGAGGAGTCCATCGCCCTGCTGCTCTCCGATGCGCACGACCGGGTCGGCCCGTTGCTCGCAGAGCTGGCGCCGGGGCCGGTGCCCACCCTCCGGGCCCGCGAGGTGTGGACCTTCGCGACCGTCGCCACTCTCCGATCGATCTGGTCCACGCTGGTGGACCCGTGGGGCACGATCGACATGGTCGCCTTCGCGTGGGGGGATCTGCCCGAGTACGTCGCCCTCCGACCGTGGGAGCCTCCGCGAATCTCGCCGGACGGGCGGAGGCTCGGCATGTTGGAGGCGCTCGACCTGCTGCTCGAGGAGAAGCGGGCGACCCTGTTCGAGTAAGCGTCAGCGCGTCATCGCGACCTCCGACCGCTCCCGTCCCGCTCCTGACAGTCCAGCACTCGGTCAACCCCGCTCGCGCGCGTCCGCCCGTCTGTCAGGCTCGAAGGACGTGACCGACGACTCCAGGGAGCCTCACATGATCGACCGCGACGCGCTCGCCGACATCGCAGCCGAGACGATCACCGCCGTCGACCCGGGCGGGGAGGGGCGCTCGAGCGACGAGTACCGCGACATCGCCGGCGACCTCGCCGACCGGGTGCAGGCCGGGTTGTCGCAGCAGGAGCTCATCGAGTGGCTGAGCGAGGTTCTGCCGGGCGACCAGGACGCCCGAGAGGCCGACGCGCAGACCATCGCGGGCGCGGTCGTCGAGCAGCTCGACGGGGTGTCGTCGTCGCCGCTCATCGAGCAGCCGGGCGACGAGGAGTAGGGCACTCGCGCCGATCCCCGCGCTCGAATCCGCCTGTGACTGGATCGTTGTTGCCGATCATCGGCCGTATGAGCGGACGTATCCTGGCGGTAGGGCGAGCCGAGCCGCCGGCAGAGGGGACGATCGCGAGTGAGTGACGAGGTGAGGGGCGCGAGCGACGACTCTCGCGAGCCCCTGAGGCGCGACAGAAAGGCCGTCCGAGCCGCGGGCCGCGCCGGCGGAATCGCGCGAGGGATCCGCTCGGTCCCCGGGCTCGTCGCGAGCGTCGCGCTCGAGATCGTTGCGGAGATCGTCTTCGCCGCCCTCGTCGCGCTGGTGTCGTACCTCGTCTACGGGGAGGTGCGCTGGCTGTTCGTCGCGGCGGTCTGGCTCGCGGTCAACGGGGTGCTCGTGCTGCTGGCTGTGGGAGTCTGGCTGCGCGGTCGTCGACGACGGTGACGTCACGGCTGCGGTCCCCGGAAGGGGACGCTGTCCGGGTGTGATCCGGACGCTGACCGGGTATTCCTCGGGATCGGCGCGGCGGCCGGAATGTCGGTGGTGTGGTGTTCACTGTTCCCATGACGAACTTCCGGCAGACACTCGCGGCGTTGGACGCCGATGTGCGCGCAGCGCTCGCCGAGGTCTGCGTCGGGGCCGCGTCGACGGACGACCTCGTCGCGTCCATTCACGAACTGGAGCCGGTCGCGCGGCTGCTCGACGGCGCTCGTCTGGTCGCTGCGGCGGAGTTCGATCGCCGAGCCACGCTCGGCGACGACCTCGTCGTCGCCGTGGGAAGCCGAAGCTCGGTCGACGCCACAGCTCGAAGGGCGGGCATCTCGGAGAGGGCGGC
>CAKTZW010000161.1 GCA_934636065.1 uncultured Labedella sp. | reverse complement strand
GTGGAGGAGCGCATGCGGATCGCCCGCGACCTGCACGACGTCGTCGCCCATCAGATCTCCGTCATCAGCCTCAACGCCGGGGTGGCGTCCGCGTCGTTGCACGCGAAGCCCGAACGCGCCGAGGAGGCGCTCGGCACGATCCGGAGCGCGGCCAGGACGGTGCTCGGTGAGATCGGGGACCTCCTCACGATGCTGCGGGCTGACGGCGACGGCGCGCCGCCGACCGTCGCACCCCAGCCTGGGCTCGGGTCACTCGACGCCCTCGTCGGCGAGTTCACGTCGGCGGGACTCGACGTCGGCGTCCGCACCGAGGGCGACCTCGCACGGCTCTCGGGCGCCGTCGATCTCGTGGCCTACCGCGTGATTCAGGAGGCGCTCACGAACGCGCACAAGCACGGCTCCGGGGCGCGCGCCCACCTCCTGGTGTCCGTCGAGGACGAGACCGCCGAGATCGTCGTCACCAATCCTGTCGACACCGAGACTCACGGTCCCGAGACGACCACAGACGACTCGCCGATCGACCGGCCGGAGACGCACACCGGACACGGGCTGCTCGGTCTCCGGGAGCGCGTCGCCTCGGTCACGGGGACGGTGAGCACCGGGCGGACGCCCGGCGGCTTCCGCCTCGGCGCCTCGCTGCCGCTGGGCGCCGGACGTGCCCCCGCCTCCGACGACCCGACCCCCGTGGAGACCCGATCATGACCACCGTCCTCGTCGTCGACGACCAGTCGCTCATCCGCCAGGCTGTGAGTGCGATCCTCGACACCGTCGAGGACATCGAGGTCGTCGGCGAGGCGCCGAACGGCCGGGAGGCCGTCGCCCTCGCGACGCGGCTGCGGCCGGACGTCGTCCTCATGGACATCCGGATGCCGGAACTCGACGGGATCGCCGCGACGGCGGCGATCTGCGCCGACCCCGACCTCTCCGAATCGCGCGTCCTCATCCTCACGACCTTCGAGGAGGACGAGTACCTCGTCGGCGCCCTGCGCGCCGGGGCGAGCGGTTTCATCGGCAAGGGAGCGGAGCCCGGCGAGATCGTCCGGGCCATCCGATCGATCCACGCGGGCGACGCGCTCCTGTCACCCGCCGCGACCCGCAGCCTCATCACGCGCTACGTCCTGCCCGCAGCGGCGCCGAGCGCGGCGCGTCCGCTGCCCCGTGAGCTCGGCGAGCTGACGGATCGTGAACACGAGGTGTTCCTGCTCGTCGCCCGGGGGCGCTCCAACCTGGACATCGCCGACGAGCTCGTGATCTCGCCGCACACCGCGAAGACGCATGTGAATCGCATCATGACGAAGCTCAACGCCCACGATCGGGCGCAGCTCGTGATCCTCGCCTACGAGAGCGGACTGCTCCAACCGGGGGCCGGCTGAACCTCCGCTGGGCCTATGCCGCGGCGCGTCGGCGCGCCAGACTGAGACGACGCGCACCCGAACGCGAAGGAGGCACCGTGAAGGTCGCCGCTTTCATCCTCACGACCGTCCTGTCGGTGATCCTCATGATGGGCGGCGTGTTCGTGCTCCTCTTCACCCAGGACGAACCCGGTGGGCCCGCGCTCGTCGCGCTGCTCGGCGGTGCGACGGCCTTCGTCATAGCGGGGCTCTTCGCCGGCACCTTCCTGCTCACCTCGGGGAGGGACCCCCGCTCGGCGGAGGATCGCCCCTTCTACCGCCGTGTCGCCCTTGTGCTCGGACTCGTCGTGGTCGCCGGTGTCGCCGCGATGGTGACGGTCGCCGTCCTCGGCGAGGTCTCGACCGGTTTCGCCGTCGCCTGGATCGCCGTCGGGCTGGCCTATGTGGCCGCCAACGTCGCGGGCGCCGAGTACCTCCGCCGCCGTGACGTCCGGTTACGTCCGACCCGGCCGGCGCTTCCACCCGTCGACGCCGACTTCTCGCGACGCCGGAGCCGCACCGTCATGTGGTGGTTCGGAGGGGTGCTCGTCGTCGGACTCGTCACCGTCGCGATCGTGGCCGTGCTGACGCGGGACGCCTCCGGTCTCCCGGCCCTCATCGGGTTGGCGGTGTCGTTCGCCGCTCTCGCGGCGATGGGCGTGAGCCTCACCGCGGTGTTCCGCATCAACGAGCACACGCGCGCGGTGCTCGGGACGGACCCGGCACGGACCAAGCGGATCGCCGGCGTCGTGGTCCGCGGCACGGAGCACACGCTGTCCGCCGAGGAGACCGAGCTCGCTCGCCGCTACGCCCCACTCGCCGCAGTGAGCCTCACCTGGTCGACCGCGCAGTTCTCCCTGCTCTACCTGGCCATCCTCGCGCAGAACCTCCCGCTGCTCGCGGGCGACGACGGGCTGAAGCCGCTTCGCCTCGTCGTCTGCGGAGTGCTCGTCGTCGCGGCCGTCGTCGTCCCGCTGCTGCTCCGGCAGCGTCGCCGCGTCGAGCGCTATCGGGAGGCGCACCCGGTCGACGCCCCAGCCGCGGCGTGAGCGTCCCCGCTGCCCGCGGGTCGCAGCGTCACTCGCCGAGGTAACGCCGCAGAAGGATCTCGACGGTGCGGAGCCGCCAGCGGACCCGCACGGACGAGTACCCGCGTCTCTGCAGCTGCCGCGCGCTCTGCTCGTCGAGCCGCATGCCCGGTTCCGGGTTGGCGCGCCAGCCGGCCGTCGAGTCGTACACCTCCCGGATGCGCGGCCGAGCGCGGGAGGAACCGAATTTGCGAACGCCGTAGGGCGTGACGGTGAGTGACACGAGAACTCCAGCACCGGGTCGGGGCGGTAGGCGGGGTTCGATTCTCAGCGCCGTCGCGGAGCTTCGTGGGAGGGCGACGCCCTCGTGGGCTTGCTCGTCACGCTACTCCTCACCGCCGTCCCCGCTCTCCCCCACTCCGGGGAGATCGGCACCCGTCGACGGGCTCGGGGACCGCGGTACGGTCGCTGAGCCTGTCGAGGCGCGACGGGCTCAGCGACCGGAGGGCGCCTCGGGGGCCGGAGGGTCCGTCCGGAAGCCCACGAGCTTGTGGGTCCCGTCGCAGTAGGGCTTGATCGTCGAGACGCCGCAGCGGCAGAGCGCGACGGTCCGGCGGCTCGGCACGACATCCTCCCCGTCCGGTCCCTCGATGACGATCTCGCCGCGGACGATGAGGGGACCGTCGGGATACGGGGAGATGCGGACGCGGTCGTCACGCGACATCGCGGGCCTCCGATCGGCGGGTGATGCGGTTACGCGACGTGCGCGTGGGGCGGGCGATGCGCCCGCGGGAGTCGGCCACGACGCGCCTCATGCCGAACGGAGCGACGAGACGCCGTTCTCGAACGACTCGAGGATGTGGTCGGACATGAGTCCGTCCACGAACAGGCACGCGCTCGCTCCGAAGAGGATGTCGGGCAGGAGGTCTGGCTCGTCCTCGGCGAGCGCTCCGGCGAGATCGAACGCCGCGATCTGCTCGTGCACGGCGTCGGCCTCGACGTGCTCGTCGAAGTACTCCGTCACGTCCTCGCCGAATCCGAGCCGCCGGAACGCGTCGCCGTACGACCGGTTCGGGATCGACGACGTCATCTCGAAGGCCGCGAGGTGACCGGTGATCGCGCCGCGCAGGCGACGGTTGAGGCCCAGCATCGACATGAGGTTGAGCGAGGCGAACGTCACGGCGGGGATGACGTCGAGGTAGGCGCCGTAGCTGTCGTCGAGGCCGGCACCGCGCACGGTGCGCGCGAAGATCGCCGCGTGCTGCCGGTCGGGCCGTCCCGCGCCGTACTCGTCCGACTGGATCTCGACGAGCGCGACCTTGCTGCGCCCGTGCAGTCGCGGGATCGCCCACGAGTGCGGGTCCGCCTCCCGGAGCGTGTACACGGTGCGCTGGGTGAGGAACTCGAGCGCCTGCTCGAGCGTCGCCTTCCGCGCGAGGAAGCGGGAGAGGCTCGGGCCGGGTGTCGGCTTCGTGAGCTCGGAGAGCGTCGCGGCGACGGCGGTCCGCTCGGCGGCCGGAAGCTCGGGGATGGGGACGATCTCGCGGAGCCGACCCTCGAAGGTCGCCTCGAGTCGAGCGCGGCCGGCGAGGAGGTCGCCGTTCCACTCCCAGACGCCGTCGGGGTCGACGAGACCGCCGGTGTGCAGCGAGTACAGCAGGAAGAGGGAGAACTGGATGTCGTCGTCCGCGATCACGTCGGTCGTGCGGGCGATGGCCTCGTCGACGGCGTCGTGCCACGACGAGACCGACGCGACATCGGACGCGGTGCTGTCGAGGAGCTGGAGGAGGGCCGCGCTGAGGGGACCGCGCGGGAGGAGACGCGACGCCGAGGCGCGCATACCGGTGTCAGTCATGTCCTCAGTCTTCCGAGGAACCGGCGCGGCCGACGACCCTTGCGACGGGAAACGATCCGGTGAAGGGCGCCGCCATCGACGGCGCCATCCCGGTCTCGAGGGCGCCAGCTGGAGGTGGCGCCCTCGTGCGGGACTAGCCCTGTGGGCGGGAGCGGGGGGCGGGGATGCGCCGCCACGGCCGCGACGGCGGCGGCCACTCCCCCGCCCCACGGCGCCCCGTGGCCCGGGAGCACCCAGGCGGCCCCGGTCGCCGCGAGGGCCTGCAGGGAGGCGAGCGCGCGCTCCGGTTCGTCCGTGAACGGGGCGGGCGCCGGGCCGAGCTCACCCGTGAGGACGTGGCGGGTGGTCAGCCCATCGCCGACGAACACCGCATCGAGCGCCGGGACGTGCACGGCGACGCTCCCGGGCGAGTGTCCGGGCAGTCCGATGATGCGGGGCGAGCCGGGCATATCGAGGACGTCGCCGTCGTGCATGTCCGTCGTCTCCGTCAGCCACTGCGTTCGGAGGCCGCCGCGGCGCGCGCTGTAGGCGACGAAGCCGAGCAGGGGTCCGAGGCGCATGGCCGGTCGCGCGTTCTTCGGCTTGGGGCCACCCTTCGCGCGGGCGGCGTCGTCGGGGTGCACGTACACCGGGACTCCGAGCTCGCGTCGCAGCCGCTCGGCGAAGCCGACGTGGTCGGAGTCGCCGTGCGTCAGGATCGCCCCCCTCACGTCCGAGAGCGAGCGGCCCATGGCGGTGAGCTCGGTGACGAGCTCCGTCCAGAGGCCGGGGAGGCCGGCGTCGATGACGGTGACCCCCGTGGGAGCGTCGACGAGGTAGGCGGCGACGATGTCGTTGCCGATGCGGTGGAGTCCGGGAGCGATCTGCATGAAGGCTACGATACATAGCCATCATGGCTATGGTCAATAGCTATGATGGCTATGTGCCCGCACCGGAGAGAACGACCCTCGACGCCATCGTGATCGCCGCGCGCGACCTGCTCGAGAGCGACGGGCTCGCGGGCGTCACGATGCAGGCCGTCGCCGATCGCGTCGGCGTCCGCGCCCCCTCGCTCTACAAGCGCGTCGAGAACCGCGATCGCCTCATCGAGCTCGTCGCCGAGGCGACGCTCGCGGACCTCGCCGACCGGCTCGCCGCCGAGACCGACCCGCTCGCCCTGCTCGACGTCTTCCGTGACTTCGGCCACGAGCACCCGGCCGCGTTCCGCCTGGTCGTCTCGCCGCCGGCCGGCACGCCCTCCTCGACCAGGTTGGGCACCGCCAGGTGGGCGGCCTTCAGCGCCTGATCGGCC
>CAKTZW010000160.1 GCA_934636065.1 uncultured Labedella sp. | reverse complement strand
CCTTCAACCTCGTCGAGCTGTCGAGCGAGCGGGTGCGCTTCACGCGCTGGGACGGCACCCGGGTGCAGTCGGTCGATCTCGGCCCCGGCGTCCACATGATCACGCACGAGGGGCCCGACACGTTCGACGTGCCGCGGGTCTCGCGCTGGCGGCCTCACTTCATCGATGCGGGCCGACCGACCGGGGTGCCCGGCGGCGACGACTGGGAGCCGTGGCTCGCCGTGCTGCGCGAGAGCGCCCAGCTGCCGGCGGACCACGACGAGGCGATCGTGCGCCAGGACGAGCACGACGGCTTCGTCCTCGCGTCCCTCTCTGTCACAGCCCTCGCGCTCGGGACCGAGGGCGTCGAGCTGCGGACCGCGCGCCTCGCAGAACCCGGCCACCTCCCCGCCCAGCTCGACTGGCTCGCATGAGCGTCGTCGTGCGGCACGCGGCGCTCCGCGACCTGGATCCCGTCGTCCTCTACCGCCTGCTCGAGTTGCGGATCGACGTGTTCGTGGTCGAGCAGGCGGCCGCCTACCCGGACATCGACGGTCGGGACGCCGAGCCGGGCGCCGAGCTGATGTGGGCAGAGGAGGACGGCGACGTCCTCGCGACCCTGCGCATCCTCGCGGAGCCCGAGGCCATGCGGATCGGTCGCGTCGCGACAGCCCGTCACGCCCGAGGGAGGGGTATCGCCGCCGACCTCATGGAGCGCGCCGTCGCCCGCTGCATCGAGCTGCGTCCGTCGGCCCCGATCCTGCTCGATGCGCAAGCGCACCTCGTCGACTGGTACGGCCGGTTCGGATTCGTCGTCGAGGGGGAGCCCTTCAGTGAGGACGACATCCCGCACCGTCGAATGCGCCGACCCGCCGCCTGACGTGCGGGACCCGGGCGGCGCGCAAGGGTGAGCCGCGCTCACGAAAGCATTGCCGCGGTGCGTCGCGGGGGATAGCGTTCGGAGCGTGGCGGAGACGGTGGAGTACTCGGTGGAGAACCACTGGTGGCGCGAGGGCTGGCGCCTCGTGCGGGAGCGGTTATCTGAGTTCTTGACGCCGCGACGGTGGCACATCCTCATCCGAGTCGCGGTCGTCTCCCTGGTGGTCGCGAGTGTGGGGACGATGATGCTCACGACGGCGATCGACACAGCGGGCGTCGCCCGACGCGTCCTCTTCGTCCTCCTCGCGACCGCGGGCATCACGGGGATGGCCGTCGGCATCTCATTCCATGTCCTCAGCCGGGCGGAGCGACGGCAGCCTCTGGCGGGAGGGCGCGTGCCGCTCTCGATGGCGCAGATCTTCAACCTTCGACAGCCCCTCGTCGAGATCTCCTCCTCCGATCGGACGTTCGCACTGCAGCTGATCGAGGAGCAGCGCCGCGCGCTCCCGCTCATCCTCTTCGGTCTGTCCCTCGCATTCGGCGGGTTCGCACTCGCGTTCATCGCCTTCGCCGTCAGCGGCCGTGCGACCGTGACCGCACCCTTGTGGATCGTCGTGATCCTGCTCAATGCGTCGTCGCTGGTGCCGCCGCTGAGACTCCTCGGCTCGTCGACCGCCGTGCTGCGCCGAATCGAGCGCACCGGGGGAGGGCCGACGTACCGCGGGCCGAAGGGGTGGGGGATCGAGGCGCCGCGCAACGCCCCGGGGAGCGAGGCCGACGCGGGTTAGGGTCGAGGCCATGCGCGAATGGACCGAGCACGTCATCTGGTGGCACGTCTATCCGCTCGGCTTCGTCGGCGCCGACACGACGGGAGCCGACCGCACCCCGACGCACGACCTGCGCCGGCTCGAGGGCTGGCTCGACGACCTCATCGCCCTCGGTGCGAACGGGCTCCTGCTCGGCCCGGTGTTCGCGTCGTCGACGCACGGGTACGACACCATCGACTACTTCCGAGTCGACGAGCGACTGGGCGACGAGGCCGACCTCGACTCCCTCCTCACGGCGGCGCACGACCACGGCGTCCGCGTTCTGCTCGACGGCGTGTTCAACCACGTCGGCCGCGACTTCGTGGACCCGTCGCTCGTCCGCGAGGGCGGCACCTTCGAGGGGCACGACGCCCTCGTGGAACTCGATCACGACGCCCCCGCCGTCGCCGATCTCGTCGCCGACGTCATGATCCACTGGCTCGATCGCGGCGCCGACGGCTGGCGCCTCGACGCCGCCTACGCCGTGCCCACCGCCTTCTGGGCGCGGGTGCTCCCGCGCGTTCGCGAGGCGCACCCCGACGCCTACATCGTGGGCGAGGTGCTGCACGGCGACTACGCCGCGATCGTGACCGAGTCGGGAATGGACGCGGTCACCCAGTACGAGCTGTGGCAGTCCACGTGGCATGCGATCGCGGAGCGGAACCTCTTCGAGCTCGACTGGACTCTCACCCGCCACAACGACCTGCTGGACGTCTTCGTGCCGTATACCTTCGTCGGGAACCACGACGTCACGCGGCTCGCGACGCAGATCGCGGACGAGCGGCACCGCGCCCACGCGCTCGCGCTCCTCTTCACCCTCGGCGGCACGCCGTCCGTCTACTACGGCGACGAGCGCGGACTCGAGGGGCTCAAGGAGGAGCGGGTCGGCGGCGACGACGCGATCCGGCCCGAGTTCCCGGCGGACCCCGCCGACCTGGCGGAGGGCCGGGACGTGTTCGCCCTCCACCAGGAGCTCATCGGCGTGCGTCGGAGGCACCCGTGGCTGCACGCGGCGCGGAGCCGGACCCTCGCCCTCACGAACGAGTCCCTCGTGCTGGAGGTGCGATCGGGCGACGATCGCCTCGTCGTCGCGCTCAACCTCGACGACGTCCCGCTCGATCTGTCGGGGATCGAGGGTGCCGACGCGACCGAGTTGCTCGCGGGATCGATCGACGGCCGCCGCGTGCCGCCGCACGGGTGGGCGATCCTCGGCTGAGGGTGGGACCCGTGAGCTCGTCGACGGGAGTGTTCCGCGGCCCGCCGGGGCCCGCTTCGACAGCTCAGCGACCGTGTGGTCGTGCGCTTCGACAGGCTCAGCGACCGTGTGGTCGTGCGCTTCGGGGGGCTCGGCGACCGTGCAGGCTCAGCCGGCGGAGGCGGCCTTCGCCGCCCGCCGCCGGTCGCGCTCCGCGTCGGACGCTGCCGCCTCCTCGGGCGTGGGTGCGGTGCCCCAGAGGTGACGCGGCTGCCACCACTTCCCCGTGCCGTCCTGCCGGTAACCGGCCTGCAGGGTGTCGGTGAGGGACTGGAGTCGGGCCTTCAGTGCGGCGGTCTTCTCGACGACCGAGTCGGTCGGCGACACGACGATGGGCTCGCCGTACGCGAAGTCGACCTCCACGCCGATGCGCTCCCGCAGTCGGATCTTCCGGTTCTTCGTGAGCAACCGGTGCCCGCCCCACACGGCCACCGGCACGATGGGGACGCCGGCCTCGGCCGCCAGTCGCACGGCGCCCGACTTGAGATCCCGCACCGTGAAGGAGGCGCTGACCCCCGCCTCGGGGAAGACGCCGATGACCTCGCCACGGCGCAGCGCCGCGACGGCCTCGGCGTAGGCGGACGCTCCCGCCGCCATGTCGACCTCGATGTGCTTCATGCCCCGCAGCAGCCAGCCGACGACCGGCTTGTCGAACGCCCGCTTCGTCGCCATGAAGCGCACCCGGCGGCGGGTGTGCAGCCACGTCTGCCACTCCACGAGCGCGAACTCGAGGTAGCCGAAGTGGGTCATCGCGAAGACGGCGCCGCCGATGCGGGGGATGTGCTCGAGCCCGGTCGCCCGACGCTTGAGGCGCCAGGACGCGAACAGGGCTCGGCCCGCCCCGATCGCGGCGGAGTAGATGGGCTCGGGTGATCGCCTCGTCATGTCGCAAGCGTAGGCGGGGTCTCCGGGTACCCATGCGGCGGGGCGGGGAGTTGTGTGTCAGCGCCGCCCTGGTGTAGCGCGGGCGGCGGGGCGCTCACGCTGGTCCTGCAGCTCCACGAACGCGTCGTGTGCGGTGACGTGCACGGCCTCGTCGTACGCCGCCATCGCCGCCCCGATCGCGGGACCGGTCCGCCCGCTGCGACGCACGAGCCGGGCGAGAAGGACGAGTGCCACGAGCACAGCCGCGACGCCCGCGGTCACGATCGTCCCGAGCAGCAGATCCGTCATGACGGGAGGCTACGCGCTCGGATCGCCGCTGTCACGGGCCGCCGGGCTCCCGAGCGAGGAGACGCATCGGCGCAGCATGTCGGCGAATCGGGCACGATCGTCGCCGTCGAGACCGGCGACCATGCGGTCCTCCACGGCCTTGACCGCCGCGCTCGCCGCGCGCAGCTGCTCCCGGCCGCGATCGGTGAGGCGGGTGGGGATCGCCCGCCCGGAGGACGGCTGCTCGGCTCGCTGCACGAGCCCGTCCCGCTCGAGAGACTGCAGGAGCACGTTCATCGACTGCCGTGTGACGAAGGTGCCCCTCGCAAGCTGCGAGTTCGAGAGTCCGGGTCTCTGCGCGAGCAGCTCGAGGCACGAGTAGTGCGTGATGGTCATGCCGAACGGTCGGAGCGCCGCCTCCATCGCGAGGCGGAGCGCACTCGACGCCTCCTTGAGCAGATATCCGACCGACGTCTCCAGGTCGATCCCGGCGCGCGATTGACTCATGTCAGAAGTCTGACATACAGTGAGCATGTCAGATAACTGACAAACGATCAGGAGGAACCATGACGACCACCGGCCCCGACTTCATCTCCCTGCAGGTGCGCGACCTCGATCGCACGGCGGACTTCTACGAGCAGCACCTCGGGCTCACGCGTCAGCCCGGCCCGCCCCACGCGGTCGTCTTCGACACGAAGCCCGCCGCCTTCGCGGTCCGCGACGCCGTGCCCGGTGTCGATCTCGACACCGCACCTCTCGGGCGCGGCGTCGCGATCTGGCTGCACGCTCCCGAGGCGCAGGAGATCCACGACGCGCTCGTCGCCGACGGCGTCGAGATCGCGTCCGCGCCCATCGACGGCCCGTTCGGGCGCACCTTCACCTTCGTCGACCCCGACGGTTACAGCATCACGCTGCACGACAAGGCCTGACCGACGGCCCGTGTGCCCTCGCACCGTGCGGTCGCGGACCACGGGGGTCGCGGGATCGCCGGGTGCGGGGCTGAACGGTCTGCCACGATGAGTGAGTGAGCCCTTCGACCAATGATCCCGCGCTCGTCCCTGAGCTGCTGGTCGATGACACGGCCAGGAGCATCGAGTTCTGGTGCGGGCTCTGCGGATTCCAGATCGAGTACGAGCGTCCGGAGGAGGGCTTCGCGTACCTCAGTCTCGACTCGGCTCACATCATGCTCGAGCAACGAGGGATCGGGCGGAACTGGGTCACCGGGCCGCTGGAGCGTCCCCTCGGCCGCGGTATCAACTTCCAGATCCGGGTGCCGAGCATCGATCCGATTCTCAGCGCGCTCGACGACGCCGACTACGCCGTGTTCATGGCGCCCGAGACGAAGTGGTACCGCGTGGACGAGCGCACCGAGGTCGGAGTCCGGCAGTTCCTCGTCGCCGATCCGGACGGGTACCTCATCCGATTCCAGGCGTCCCACGGCCGGAGGAAGATCGCCGAGTAGGGGCGGCGCGACCTACAGGGCGGCGACGCGGGT
>CAKTZW010000159.1 GCA_934636065.1 uncultured Labedella sp. | reverse complement strand
CTCGAGTCGGCGGCGATCGGCGCCTCCGGCAGTGACGCGGTGACGACGTCGAGAGAATCGATCTTCACCTCGATGCCGCCGAGCTTGACGCGCTCGTCGTGCTTGAGGGTCCCCGCGACGGTGAGGAACGAGCCGTGGGCGAGGGCCGAGATCGCCTCGGTCGTCGCGAGCTTCGTCGCGCTCTCGGGGTCGTCGTCGTTGAGCTCGCGGACAGCGGGGTTGACCAACTGCACGGCGCCGGACTCGTCGCGGAGGACGACGAACTGCACCTTCTTCTGATCGCGGACGGTCTCGACCCATCCGGACACGGTGACGGGGCCGTCGTCGAGGGCGGCGAGGTTCTGGATCAGGGTGCGTTCACTCACGGGGGTCAAGCCTACTCGGCCGCGCGTGGGGCGGACCCGGCCGTGCGGGCGAGCGTCCGGCGACTACCGAGACCGAGCGAGCGCTCGGTTCATCTGCTTCGTCGAGGCGAAACCCGAACTTTCGGCGATCTGACCGGCCGTCAGGGCCTCCGTCCGAGGCAGACGGTTGATCTCCTCGACACGGCGCCGCTCGATCTCGCGCCTCGGGGTGGTGCCGAAGCGGCTGAACGTGGTCTGGACGGTGCGTGCGCTGACGGACAACTCTCGCGCGAGCCGTTCGACGCCGAAGGCGGGGTCCCGGAAATGCGTCTCGATGGCGAGCTGGGCCGCCATGAAGAGACCGTCGCTGTGTCGGGAGTCCGAGCCGAGCTCGTCGCTCCCGGCCTCGTCGAGAGCGCCGGCGACGAGGTGTTCGAGCGCGATGCCGACGTGCCGTCTCGCCGACTCGGTGGTGGGAGGTGGAGAGTTGAGGATGGAGTTGGTCATCTTGAGGAGGGCGCGCAGGGAGGCGTTCCGCATCCGGATCGGCTCATGGAAACGGAACCGCGATCGACCGGGTCGGAGGAACGTCGGCTCGAAATACCAGACGAAGCGAGCCGTCTCCTTCAGCGTGCGGGCCGTCGTCGGCGCCTCTCCCTCGAGGAGGATCAGCGAGCTGTCTTCCGCCTCCACGGCGGACCCGTCGACGTCGAACTCGAAACCGCCCTCGACCGTGTACACGAGGTACGTGAGGTTGGGGGCGGCCGACAGGCTGTAACCCGCCGAATTCGACCAGGCCCGGCCGATGCCGAACCGCGGATGCTGCAAGGTGTCCGCCACGAGTGCCGGATCGACCGCACCGCGCGGCTGCCACCCGAAATCGTCACACTTCTCAGCGGCAAGCGCGCCCATCGTCATCGCGGACAGACTTCCCCTCGTCACGTGCACGACGGCGGAAGAGCTCTCCTTCGCGCTGTTCAGTAGCGTGCAATGTCAACTGCCGGAATTTGGTCCACTTCGATGCTCCGTGGGACATTTCGCGCAAGACATGGGACAAATCGCGCAGAGTTGGGGCCGGTGGCGTTCACGACCTGGCGCGACTGTCAGTCGCCTGTGAATCTGAGAGCCTGTGCCGGGGGCTCGCGGCCATCGGGTTGGTCGGCCTCCTCGGCAGACGCGGCCGACCTTCGGTCCGCCCGCGCACCGCTTCGACCGTGAGGGACATTTGTGATCAGGAAGAACCCCCGGAGCCCGGAAGCGTCTCAGTCGACGCACGCTCCACGCCCAGGCATGACGCGATTCAGGCGGGTCGTGTCGGCGATCGCCGCGGCGGCTCTTGCGACGACCGGGATCGCCGTCGCGACGACGATCGCCGCGACACCGGCAGCGGCCGAGTCGAACGCGGAAGGCGCACCGATCTATTCGGACAACACGTTCTACGCGTACGCGCAGGCCGGCGAGACGCTCGACGTGAGCTTCACCAAGGTCGTCGACCAGGCCACCGGTACTGCGACGAAGGACTTCGCGGTCATCCGTCCGGACGGATCGACCGCGTGGACGTGCACGGTCGAGGCTGGTGCCGCGGTGGGAACCGAGTGCGCTGTCGAGGACCTCGCGGTCGATCAGACCGGCGCGTGGAAAATCACCTCCGTTACCCGCTTCGGAGCGACGACGTTCGACTGGAACATCACGGTGAATGCGGGTGGGACGGCCCAGGCAGGACGCGTCTGGAGCAACCTGTACTCGGTCCTGCAGGACGACGGTATCCCGCGCGATCTCACCTACTACATGGTGAACGACAGCGGTTACCAGTACACGACGACCCTCCGCAGCTACAACGGCATCGGATCCACGATTCGTGCCAACAGCCTCGGACTCGCCGACGCGGAGACCTGCGTCCCGAGCTATGAGTCGCGTGACAGCGACAACCTCGGCGACGTGACACAGACGGAGTGCGGCGACAACTTCCGCATCTTCTTCCAGCCGCCGTCGGCCGCCTTGCCGGAGACGACGCCGTCGGCCGATGGGACGCTGACGGTCCTGCCGGACCCGCTCACCGACGAGGACCTCGCTGTGGACGACCTGGCGTTCGCGCCGGCCGCCGCGAACGGTGCCGCCGGCACGTTCACCTACTCGCTCACGCCGCGATTCGAGGGCGCTCACCAACTGCAGATCGACACGAACGGCAACGGCTCCTACGACGACGCCGTCGATCGGATCGTGGACCTGGGAGCCGACGGGTCGGGTGCCTACACCTACGCCTTCGACGGTCTCGACGGCAACGGCGCGGCGATCGCCGACTGCACGCTCATGAATGCGCGCATCTTCTACGACTCCGTCGGCGAAATGCACGTCCTTCAGAGCGACGTCGAGCGGCGCGCTGGCGGTATCCAGATCACGCGGACGAACGGTCCGGGAGCTCCGAATAGCACGATCTATTGGGACGACAGGGCGATCGACCCGGGGCAACACCAGAACGCGACCCCTGTCCTTGACGGCACTGCCGGTGTCAACAGCGTCGGTGGCGTGCACGGGTGGGAGCAGGACGGCGACAGCTGGGGCAACTCCGCGCTCATCGATGACTGGACCTTCCGTCCGCTCGACCTCGGCACGGGCGAGATCGCGATCGGCGGCCTCTGCTACGAGGTGACGAAGACGGCCGACACCGAGGTGTTCGAGCCCGGAAACACCGTCACGTACACGATCGCGATCGAGAACACGGGCGACCTCGACTACACGCCGGAGGAGCCGGCGACCTTCACGGACGACCTGTCCGCGGTGATCGACGACGCGACGTACAACGACGACGCGACCGGCGGCGCCACGTACGACGAGCCGGTGCTCTCGTGGTCCGGTCCGCTCGCTGTGGGGGAGACCGTGGAGGTCACCTACACCGTGACGATCAACGACCCGCTCACGGGTGACCAGGAGCTCGCGAACACTGTCGTCGGTGGCGTGAACTGCCCGCCGGGATCCACGGACCCGGAGTGCAACGTCACGATCCCGGGCCGCGGCTACACCGTCGAGAAGACCTCGTCGGAGGCGGTGGCCGCTCCCGGTGACACGGTCACGTACACGGTGACGGTCACGCACATCGGTGACGCGCCCTTCACGGACGCGGAGCCGGCGAGCATCGAGGACGACCTCTCCGAGGTCCTCGACGACGCCACGTACAACGACGACGCGACGAGCGGCGCCACGGTCACGGGCGACACCCTCACCTGGTCCGGCCCCCTCGCCGTCGACGAAGTCGTGACCATCACGTACTCGGTCACGATCGACGACCCGATCACCGGCGACGGGATCCTGACGAACGTCGTCGACCCCGGTATCGGCAGCTGTGTGACCGACTGCACCACGGACACGCCCGTGCGCTCCTACGAGGTGTCGAAGTCCTCCGACCCGTCCGGCATGGTCGCGGTCGGGCAGACCGTCACCTACACGGTGACGGTCACGAACACCGGCGCCGGTGACTACACCGTCGAGGAGCCGGTGTCCATCGAGGACGACCTCTCGGGAGTGCTCGACGACGCCGCCTACAACGGCGACGCCTCGAACGGCGCTGTCGTGAACGGCGACACGCTCACGTGGTCCGGTCCGCTCGCCGTGGGCGAGAGCACCACCATCACCTACTCGGTGACGGTCGGGGCCGTCGGCGAGGGCGACGACGAACTCGCCAACGTGGTGACCCCGACGGGCCCCGGCGGCGAGTGCCTGCCGGACGAGTGCACCACGACGAACATCGTCGGGGCGCTCGAGGCCGCGAAGACGGTCGACGTCCAGGACGCCGAGCCCGGTGACACGGTCACGTACACGCTGACGCTCCGCAACATCGGCGCGGCCGACTACACCGAGGACGAGCCCGCGACGCTCACCGACGACCTGTCGGACGTGCTCGACGACGCCACCTACAACGACGACGCGTCGAGCGGCGCCACGTACTCGGCTCCGGTCCTCTCGTGGGAGGGCCCGCTCGCGGCCGGTGACAGCGTCACCATCACCTACTCCCTGACGGTGAAGGCCGCTGGTCAGGGCGACGGCGAACTGCTCAACACGGTCGTGGTCCCGGGAAGCAACTGCTTCGACGGGTCCGGTGACGACGTCTGCGCCGTCAGCTCGACGGTGCCGGGCGACGGTCTCGCCGTGACGGGTGCCTCCGCATGGACCGGAGCCGCGGGCATCGCCGCGCTGCTCGCGATCCTCGGTTGGGCCGTCGCCCTCATGCGGCGCCGGACCGCTTCGCAGTAGACCCGGGGGTATAAGAACGGGCCGGTGGGTGCGTCCACCGGCCCGTTCTCGCGTCCGCGCGCGCTTCAGCGCAGGTGCGATCGGGCGAACGTCCAGCCGTCTCGAACGTAGACTGGAGGGGTGTCTGCCTCCCGGATCCATCTCGTCCGGCACGGCGAGGTCCACAACCCCTCGCGCGTGCTCTACGGACGTCTCCCCGGGTACCGGCTCTCGACCCTCGGCGAGCGGATGGCGGCCGCCGCCGCGCTCGACCTCACGAACCGGCACGTCCCCGTGACGCGCATCATCGCCTCGCCGCTGCAGCGCACCCAGGAGTCGGCGGCCCCCTTCTCCACCCAGTTCGGGCTCGACGTGGAGCTCGACGAGCGCCTCATCGAACCCGCCAACCACTTCGAGGGCCGCGTGATGGCGCGCGCGGTGCGCGACCCGCGCAACTGGTTCGCCCTGCGCAATCCGCGCATCCCGACGTGGGGCGAGCCGTACGTCTCGATCTCCGCCCGCATGCTCGCCGCCCTCGACGACGCGTGGAACTCGACCCCGGAGGGCGACGTGGTGATCGTGAGCCACCAATTGCCCATCTGGATGGTGCACTCCACCGTCGCGGGTCTCCCGCTGCCGCACGATCCGCGGAAGCGCCGGTGCGCGCTGTCGAGCATCACGACGCTCGAACGCCGTGACGACACCTTCGTCGAGGTCGACTACCGCGACCCCGCCGCGGGCCTCGCGACCGCCGCGACCGACGTGGGGGCGGTCTGATGCGCGCGCCCGCCATCCGCTCCCGCCTCGTCACCCGGATCGCGACGCTCGCCGCCGTCGCGACGCTCGCGCTCACCGGCTGCACGAACGACCCGCTCGCCGAGCAGTACCGCGAGGGCAGCGGCAAGGGCTACATCGCCGGAGACGGCAGCTGGACCGAGATCCCGGCCGACGAGCGCGACGAGTCGATCGAGTTCTCCGGGGTCGACCAGAACGGCGACCCCGTCTCCTCCGACGACTTCGCCGGTGAGGTC
>CAKTZW010000158.1 GCA_934636065.1 uncultured Labedella sp. | reverse complement strand
GAGCGGACTCTGTTCATGACGACGTCGACCGGCACGGCCCCGACGACCTCGCGCAGGTCGGCGTGGGCGCGGATGAACCGGCTGACGCCGATCGGGTCTGCGGCGCCGACGGCGACGACGCGGTCGGCGGCCCGCAGGGAGGCGATGGTGGCGGCGTTGCGTCGCGGGGCGAAGAGATCGCTCGAGATCTCCTCGTCGTCCTCGAGCGAGAAACCGACGTCGACGACCACGTGGTCGACCCAGGACCGGCACACCTCGAGCGTGCGGGACACCCGCTCGGAGCTCAGCTCCGGCCATCGTGACGATCGGGTGATCCCGGTCAGGACCGCGAGGCGGCCGGAATCGACGGGGTGCTCGCGGGCCACGCGGTCCAACTCGTCGGCGGAGAGCGCATCCTGCCCGGCGAGCCGACAGGCGGCCGCCAGTCCCGGGGCCTCATCCAGCATTCCGAGGGCCGGCGCGACGGCGGCGCCGATCGTGTCAGCGTCGATGAGCGCGACGCTCGCTCCCGTGCGGGCCAGTTCGTGCGCGATCGTGACCGCGACGGTGGTCCGGCCCGGCGCTCCGCTCGGCCCCCACACCGCCACGACACCACCCGCTCGTGGGCCGGCACGTCCCACGACCGGCCCGCCGATCACGAGCTCGTCGAGGTCGTCGATCGACGCGTCGACCGAGACGACGTCGTACACTCCGAGCGATGCCGCGAGCCGACGGGAGCGTTCGCCGTCGAGGAGCGCGACGAGCCGGACACCGGCCTCGTCGCACGCGGTGAGCACGGAGCGGTTCAACCGGTCGTCGTCGGCGGAGACGACGAGCACGTCGGGCAGGAGACGGCCGACGAGGGCCGTCACATCGTCGCCCTCCCGAAAGCGCGCCACGAGTTCGTGGCCGCGCTCGACGATCGCACCGACGACGGTGTCTTCCAGGCGTCGGGCGAGGGAGAACGCGACCTTCATTCCGTCCCCCCGGTGCTGGGCACGAGCGCGAGCGCCTCGTCCGAAGCCGTCGCCGCCAGGAGGACGGCCACCGTCCCGTCGGGAACGGAGAGCTCGACCGAGACCTCGGGGTCACCGGCGACGAGGCCGTCCTCCTGGACGACGCGCGAGACGACGGCGCCGGAGACCAGAACGGAGGGCGGCGCGTCCTCGTCCTCCGGACCGGCGGACGACGACCAGACGTCGACCGTGCGTCCCTCGGCGACACCGTCGGGGAGGTGCCGACCGACGTCCACGACGACAGCGGCACGACCGACATCGGCCGAGGGTTCGAGGGCCTCGGCCGGCACGAGCTCGCCCTCGAAGACCGTCCGGGTCGCGACGCTCCCGGGAGCGACGGCACCAGGGGAGGCGTAGAGCTCGTCGGCCGAGCCGAGGGACACACGACGCACGACGAGATCGTCCGGAGAAACGGTGTCGCCGGCGACGATCGTCGAGCCGGCCGCGTAGACCGGAACGGACCGATCGGACGACGCCACCACCGCCCATACTCCGGTGACGGAGCCGAGCACGAGGGCGACGCCGATGACGGTCCGCACGTCGATGGCCCTCGTCAGACGCCGGCGCTTCGACGTGTGCTCGCTCATCCGGATCCCCCGCATCCCGACGCGACCGCCGCGCCGGGAGCCATCGTGCCAAGGGCGTAAGAGTGGCGCGGAATGTTATCCACATGCCGGATGGCGCGCCGCCGGCGGCTCCATACTTTAGTGATGGACGCCGTATCCCCCGATTCGATCGGTCGATTCCTGACCGTCGGAGACGCGTCGGAGATCCTCAACATCTCCACGGAGGAGGTGCTCGAGCTGGTCCGGTCGGCCGAGCTGCCGGCGATCCGGGTCGGTCGTCCGGGTCGGTGGCGCATCGAGCGCTCGGCTCTCGAGGTCTTCATCGAGGGCAAGTACGAGGAGACCCGTCGCATGGGCCTGTGGCGTGAGATCGCGAACGCGAGCATCGCCGAGTGGACGGGCTCCCGCGGGGCCGCCACGATCCGGCACGGCTGACCGAGCCACCAGCAGGTCCGCCAGGACCGCACGCCGGTGGCACCGACCCGCTAGAGCGTGAGCCGGTGGATCGAGTCGAACGGCACGAGCAGGATGTGGGCGACGTTCCGCTGCCGTCTCGCTTGACCCAGCTCGTGGACGGCGAGATCGAGATGGTCGCGCGCGACGCGATCGATCGTTCCCGTCCGCACGCCCCCGTTCGTGTGCACTTCCACGGTCACGCGGCGGCGGCAGAGGTCCCGGAGGACGAACGCGAGTCCGATCCGGTCCGACACGCGTGGCCCCCGTCCGTCGGCCGGAGGCGAGGCGAGGCTTCGCGCGACGTCGCCGATCGGCACGAGCACGCCCGTCACGGCGGCGATGGGGATGATGCACCCACGGGATCCGCTGCCGGCAACGACAGTCTCCCCGGATACCCAGTCGCGTCCCACCGTCGTGGGGCGCAGGACGAGCCGCTCTCCGCCCGAGACCTCGAGAGTGAGGGTGGAGCCTGCCCGGGAAGCGAGCGCGTACGCCTCGAGGCGCTCGCGGATCAGGAGGCGTCCGACTCGACGACGCTCCTCATCGGCACGCTGGTCGCGCTCCTCGGCGTCGCGCTCGTGCGCCAGCTGGCTCTCGAGGTCGTCGAACAGGTCGTCCCAGCGCATCGGCCACGTCCCCTTCCGCCCCGGTCAGGGTATCCAGCGCCCAGGGCCGCCGCGGCGCTTCTCCCCAGCCCGTCTGTGAGCGGCCCCCGATCCGGGGAGAGGGGGGACCATTGTCGACTGCCGACGTGGTTTGTATTCTCTCCACAGGCCAGCGGCGGCTTCGGCAGGGCGAAGCCGCTCATGCACTAGCGTGAGGCCACATACCCCCGAACGGGGGGCATCGTTGATGCAGACGCGCGCCGATTTGGGGGGCGAGGCGCTGCCACCGGTGGCTCGACCCCGTCGAGCGACCGGACCTCGCATCGCGGGGACACGTCTCTTCAGCACGTCACACGTTCGGTCCTCGCGACCCTGATCCACTCCACCTCCGATCCTCGCGACGACGGCTCCTTCGGGAGGCGGTCGTTTCGGGACGCGACGCGAGTCGCGGCGGCAGGGCCGCTCGTCCTCGTCTCGAGGCGTGCGGGGCCGGTCCGCTTCGCGCACCGTGTCGCGATCCCGTCGGTCCGGCCGGTCATCAGCATCGGTGCGGCTGCCGCGCTTGCACGGGATCGGGTCGTCAGCGGTCCGCCGGCGCGCCCGTCGCGCCGAAGCGGCCGCGGGTCGGGCGCGGATCGAACGTTCCGGAAACCGGGATTCCCGAATGACATCTTCGTCCTCTGCACGTTCGTCGGCCGTCCACTCCGAGACGTCGCCGGGCCATGCGGCGACGCCGCGACCGTCGCGGCCGCGCCGCGCCGAGCCCTTCGACATCGACAGGTTCTTCGGGCGCCAATCCACACCGACGTCGGAGCAGCCCGAGCCCGAGCCGCTGCTCGAGAACCTCGCGCGGTGCGTCGTCGAGGTCCTCGCCGGAGCTCGCGAGCTCGAGCAACTGGCGCGATGGGTGAGCGAGGACGTCTACCGCACCATCCTGCGGCGGTCGCTCCTGGCACAGCGCGCTCGAACCCTGTCGGGGAGTCCCGTCGCGCGTCCCGTCCTCCGGATCGGCAGCGTCATCACGAGCTCACCGCGGGACGGGGTCGTCGAGGGGGTCGTCGTCGCGCACTCGCGACGACGCAGCCGCGCCATCGCGATCCGCCTCGAGGGGGTCGACAGGCGCTGGCGCGCCGTCGCGATCCACGTCCTCTAGACGCGAGTGGGGCGGCCCGACCGGACCGCCCCACTCCCCTGCCTCCGCGACGAGCGGCTACTTCGACTTCCGGTCGTTCGCGCGGCGCTGGGCCCGGTTGCCCGAAGCCCCGGCCGCGCCGCCGTCCTGCTGCTGACCGAACGCCCCGCGAGCGGCCGGCTGCGACTTCTGACCCGTCGGCTGCCGCTTCTGGCCCGGGCGAGCAGCGGGTTGAGCCGGCTGCGCCGTCGCCGTCGATCCGGCCGCGGCCTTCGCCGCGGCCTGCCGCGCTCGGTTGGTCGCGTTCTTCTCGATCTGACCGCGCTGGTTGCGCACCTCGACGTCGCCGCCCTCGTTGGCAGCGGAGTAGCTGAGCTTGTCCTCTTCGCCCTCGGGTCGTGCGAGTCCCTTCGCCGAGATCGACGTGCCGACCTCGCCGGCGTCCGCGCTCCGGACCTCGACCTCGAGGTTGAAGAGGTAGCCCACGGACTCCTCGCGGATCTGGCCCATCATCTGCTGGAACATGGCGTAGCCCTCACGCTGGTACTCGACCAGCGGGTCGCGCTGCGCCATCGCCCGCAGTCCGATGCCGTCCTTGAGGTAGTCCATCTCGTAGAGGTGGTCGCGCCAGCGGCGGTCGATCACCTGCAGCACCACGCGGCGCTCGAGCTCCCGCATGGCCGGGGATCCGAGCTGCTCCTCGCGGCGCTCGTAGGCGAGCTTCGCGTCCGACAGGATCTCGCGGCGGAGGAAGTCCCGGTTCAACCGGCCGCGCGTCGACGCCTCCTGGACGACCTCGTCGATCGTGAGGCCGATCGGGTAGAGCGTCTTGAGTTCGACCCACAACGCGTCGAGATCCCATTCCTCGCTCGAGCCTTCCGCGAGGTGCTGATCCAGCACCTCGTCGATGACCCCTTCGAGGAACTTCTGCGTGCGCTCGTGCAGGTCGTCGCCCTCGAGGATGTGGCGGCGGTCGGCGTAAATCGCCTCGCGCTGACGGTTGAGGACGTCGTCGTACTTGAGCACGTTCTTGCGGATCTCGGCGTTGCGGGACTCGACCTGCCCCTGAGCGGAGCGGATCGCCCGGCTCACGACCTTCGACTCGATCGCGACGTCGTCCGGCACTCCACGACCCATGATGCTCTCGGCCGCGCCCGAGTTGAACAGCCGCATGAGGTCGTCGGTGAGCGAGAGATAGAAGCGGCTCTCCCCGGGGTCGCCCTGGCGACCGGACCGGCCGCGGAGCTGGTTGTCGATCCGTCGCGACTCGTGGCGCTCCGTGCCGAGGACGTAGAGCCCTCCGGCGTCGCGGACCTTCTCGGCCTCCTCCTCGACCTCGGCCTTGACCCGGTCGAAGACCTCGTCCCACGCCGCCTCGTACTCGTCCGGCGTCTCCGTGGGCGACAGGCCCTTCTGGTTCATCTCCTGGACGGCGAGGAACTCGGCGTTGCCCCCGAGCATGATGTCGGTGCCGCGTCCCGCCATGTTGGTGGCGACCGTGACGGAACCGAGACGCCCCGCCTGTGCCACGATCGCGGCCTCGCGAGCGTGGTTCTTCGCGTTGAGGACCTCGTGACGGATGCCCTTCTTCGCGAGCAGCCGCGAGAGGTACTCGCTCTTCTCGACGCTCGTCGTCCCCACCAGGACCGGCTGGCCGTTCTCGTGGCGCTCGACGATGTCCTCGACGACCTGAGCGAACTTCGACTCCTCGTTCTTGTAGACGAGGTCGGACTGGTCGATGCGCTTCATCGGCTTGTTGGTCGGGATGGGGACGACGCCGAGCTTGTAGGTGGACATGAACTCGGCGGCCTCCGTCTCGGCCGTACCGGTCATGCCGGAGAGCTTCTCGTAGAGGCGGAAGTAGTTCTGCTTC
>CAKTZW010000157.1 GCA_934636065.1 uncultured Labedella sp. | reverse complement strand
CGGCGGCCGCACCGGCGTGACCGGGAAGCTCGAAGAGCACCAGGTCGAAGCGATCGGGTCTGCGGAGTTCCCGGAGCAACGGGTCCCAGATGCGAGAGGCGGTCCCGAGGGAGGGGAGGAAGGCGACCGTAGCGCTCGGGCGGGTCGCGACGGTGCGTCGGCCCAGCGTCAGCGCAGTCACGGATCCTCCATTGGAACGACCGGAGCGACGATGTCGCTCGTACCCAGCTCCAGAATGGCGGTCAATGACCGGTTTTGCAACCGTCGATCAGGCCATGGCCTGCAGCGCCGCCCACAGGCTCCGGATGCGAGCCGGCATGTCGACGCTCTCCGGGTCGAGCAGCCACTGGATCTGCAGCCCGTCCGCGGCCGCCACGAGCAGGGACGCGACACTGTCCGGGTCGAGGGTGGGTGAGAGGTCGCCGGACTCCTGATGGGCGCGGACGTCCTCCGCGATCTCCTCGAGGAGCCAGTGATAGCGCTCGGCGAAGAAGCCGCGGGCTTCGCTGCCGTCGTCGGCGCTCTCCGCCGACATCGCCACGAAGAGTCGGACGAGTCCGGGCTCGTCCGCGTTGCGGTCGACCGCCCGGATCAGCTGATCGACCGAGTGGGTGTGTTCCTGATCGCCGGGGCTCGTGCTGCGCTCATCGCGCCGACGAAGCACTTCGAGGAACAGCTCTTCCTTCGTGCTGAAGTGATGAAGTAGACCGGCCTGACTGAGTCCGGTATGGCGCGCGATCTCTCGGACCGAGGTGCGGTCGTAGCCCCTCCGTGCGAAGAGGTCGAGCGCGGCGTCGAGGATCTCCTCGCGCTTCACGAGGCCCTTGGCGTATGGTCCCCGCGCTGACATGGCAGTCATGCTACGGCACACCGTGGTGCGACCGAAACTCGATCATTGACCGGTTTCCGAAGCGCGCAGCCTCCGTCGACGGCTTCCTCCCCGCCACGGACATCGTCCCGCTGTCTCTCCTCTCCTGCCTCTCTCTCGCCTCTCCCCCCCCCCCCCCGGGGGGAACGGCGGTGACGATTCCGGCCGTTCGGCAGGCTGCTCGCTCGACGGAGCAGCGGGTCCGCGGAATGCTCCGCTCCCTCCCCGGTAGTGCCGCCCGATTCTTCGCCCGCTGGACGTCATTGGCGGAACCGCACGACGTGGTCGCCCGGACCCAGCTCGCGCTCGCCGGCGCCGACGCGGATGAGGGCGGTCGTGCCGCTCGGCACGGTGACGTCGAAGCGCCAGCCCCCGGCTCCCCGTTCCCACTCCACGGCGGCGAGGCCGCGAGGAGTGCGGTGGGCGATGGACGCCCGGGATACTCGTGGGTCGTCGACGGGTGCGACCTCGAACCGGCGCCAACCCGGCTCCGTCAACCGAAGGCCTCCGACCCGCTGCTGGATCCAGGCGGAGACCGAACCGAGGAAGTAGTGGTTCCGCGATCGCGCGTGGACGTCCCACGACTCGAGCAGGGTGGACTCGCCGTCGTCGAACCACCGGCCCCAGCCGGGCCGCGTCCGACGGGTCAACACCGTCACGGCCAGGTCGTCCCGGCCCGCCGCGCTCAGGACCGGCAGGAGGTGTCGGACGCCGACCGCTCCACAGTCGAGGTGCCCGTTCGTCCGGTCCTCGAGATCCCGGACGAGGCCTGCCCGGACGGAGGGGATGTGCTCGTCGGGGACGATCCCGAAGGCGAGGGGGAGGATGTTGAGCGCCTGGCGGTACCCGGTTCCGACGACGGAGTAGACCCCCGCGCCGTCGTCGAAGTACGCCGAATGGTAGGCCGCGGAGACTCGTCGGGCCTGAGCGTCGAACTCCTCGGCGCCCGGTTCGCCGAGCTCCCGCACGATGGCCGCGGTGTGCTGGAAGATCGTCACCGCCATCGCCGTCCCGATGGGGCTCATGCCCTCGGGACCGATCATGTGGTCCGGCGACAGCCAGTCACCCCACGAGCGATGGCGCCAGAGCCCATCGTCGTCCAGTGCCGAGGCGATCTGCTCGGCGAAGCGACGGATCATCGACGCTGATTCCCGGAGGATCGCGAGATCGCCGTACTCGCGGTAGAGATACCACGGGATCAGGACGGCCGACGAGGACCAGGCGGGATCGGAGCGGCGGCCCCAGCCCGGGGTCGGCACGATCTGCGGGATGGATCCGTCCGCGCCTTGCGCGTCGGCGTGGTCGCGCATCCACTTGCGGAAGTGGGTCTCGAGGTCGAGGCGGTGCACGAGCCCCTCCGTGGCCAGATGCGCGTCCGCCGTCCACCCGTTCTTCTCGTAGATCGGGGTGTCCGTCGGGATGCCGTGCAGGTTGTTGCGGAAGGTGCGAGCTGTCGCCGACTCGATCCATTCGATGACGGGTTCGTCGGTCGCGAAGGTGCCGACCTCCTCGACATCGGCGTACAGCGGAACGGCCATCGCGTGATCGATCGAGACTCCGGCGGAGGTGCTGATCTGCATCCAGCGGAAGCCGCGATAGCCGAACTGCGGCTCCCACTCCCGGTCCTCGACGTCCGCCGCGAGGAGCACGGTGTCGAGCTGCGCCTCTCCGGCGGCGAGGGCGTTGTCGCACACGACGGACCCGTCGTCGCCGCGCTGCTCGCCTGACCGCACCTCGACGCGGCCTCCCGCGGGCCCCGAGACGCGGCAACGGACGCGTCCCACCATGACCTCACCGAAATCGAGGACGACCGATCTGTCGTCGAGCCGAGTCACCGAGCGGGGCGGGCGGGGGGCGAGCGCGCGGACCGGTGGGATCTCCGAGGGGCGAAGCTCGCCTCGAGGCGCCGCCACGACGCTCGCGGGCTCCCAGCGGACGTCGTGGTCCCCGAGGATCCAGTCCTCTCCGCCGAAGAGTCGATCGGCGGAGACCGGCCCGGCCGCGGTCTGCCAGCTCCCATCGGTCGTGACGCTCGTCTCCACGCCGGCGTCGTCGGTCACGTCGAGCCGCGCGAGGGCGACGGGTTCGCGGTGCCAGGGTGCGAGGTGCCAGCCCCAGACATCGCCGCCGCGTGCCGCATATCGCTCGCGACCGGCGTGGATCACGATGGTGTTCCGTCCGACGGTCAGCAGATGGGCGACATCCCACGTGCGATACAGCACCGTCTTGTCGTAGTCGGTGACAGCCGGTTCGAGAGCCTCGGGTCCGACTCTCCGGCCGTTGATCTCGACGAAGCCGATGCCGAGGACGACGGCGGAGAGAGACGCGGCATGCGGTGCCGTCGACAGGTCGAAGGCGGTGCGGAAGACGGGGTTCGGAGCGGGCGCCGTCTCGATACCGATCATGCGCACGCCGGACACACGCACGCCGTCCGACTGAGCTTCTCCGGCCACGGGAAGCGGAGACACTCCGTCGTCGTGGGGCTCCGTCGACGCCGCCGCCGTCAACGCCGCGGTTGACGCCGCGGTCGACGCCGCGGTCGACGCCACCTCGTCGGCCGTCGACCAGCCGATCGACTCGCGCTCGGCGCGGAGCACGACGAGGTAATCGCCGGGAGGCGCGGGAGGTGAGACCTCGAGCATGGGTCCGAAGTAGTCCCACACGAGCTGCGGCCCCGAGAACGAGCGTTCCGCCAGGCTGACCCCGTCCGCCGTCTCGAGCGCGAGCGAGAAGGCCACGTCCGTCGTGTAGGGATCGGGCGCGTCGCGCGGCCCGACGAGGTCGACGTTCACCGCCGTGACCGGTCCCTCCGTCGTGAAGGACTGCGCGAGCGGTCGTCCGGGCTCGGCCCAGTCCGTCCGGCTCCGGGAGATGTTCCTGATGATCCGGGCCGACCGCGGCACCCGTCGGGCGATCCATTCGGCACCGCTGAGGTCATTCACCGGGTGCTCCTTCGTCGAGGTCGAGCAGGTCGCCTACGGACAACGTCAAGTCGCGAGCGGCGAGAGCGTCCCGGACCGAGGCCGCGCGGGTCGCCCCCACGAGGGGCACCACGGACGCGGATTGCGCGAACAGCCACGCGAGCATGACCTGGGCCGATGACGCCGCGTGCCGCCGGGCCACCGCCTCGACGACGGGCGGCACCGCCGCTCCCCGTCCGCCGAGAGGGGAGTAGGCGAGGAACGCGATACCGGAGCGCTCGCAGTGTCGGAGGAGCGCGTGGTCGACGGGTCGCCCGAGCGAGAGACGGTTCTGGACCGCCGCGATGGGCGCGATCGACTCGGCCTCCCGCACCTGAGCGAGCGAGACGTTGGAGAGTCCGATCCGCCGGATGAGTCCCTCCGACCCGAGATCGCGAAGAGCGGCGACGCTCTCGCCGAGAGGAACGGCGGGGTCGACGTGATGGAGCTGGTAGAGCTCGATCCGCTCGATACCGAGGGTGCTTAGGCTGTCGTGACAGTGACGGCGTAGCGTCGCCGCATCGCCACGGATCGGGAAGGACTCGCCCTCGCGCCAATGGCCGCCCTTCGTCGCGACGAGCGCTCGGCCCTCCGAGTCGGAGCGGAGCGCCTCGGCCACGAGCGCCTCCGCCGACGACTCCTCCCCGATGCGCGAGTACGCACGGGCCGTATCGATCAGTCGGATGCCGCCATCGAGGGCCGTTGCGATCGTGTCGAGCGAACGCTCGGTCGGCGATCCGTTGAAGATGAAGCCCGCCGTGCCGAGACCGAGCGCTCGTGTCCCCAGGTGGTCGACGAGGGTCACGCGTCTCTCCGCGTGACGGTCATGCCGGCCGCTCCTCCGGCGATTCGAGAGCGGTCTTCCCCGGGTCGCGTTCGACGACGTCGCCCAGCGCCTCGTCGATACGTCGGAGGATCTCCGGTGGGAGCTCGACCCCCGACGCGGCGGCATTCTGCGTCACCTGCTCCGGTCGAGAAGCCCCGATGAGAGCCGCCGCGACATTGGGGTTCTGGAGCACCCACGCCACGGCGAGCTGGGCCATCGACAGTGAGACCTCATCCGCGATGGGACGGAGCCGCTGCACCCGCTCGAGGACCTCGTCGCGCATGAAGCGACCGATCATCTCGGCCCCGCCCTTGTCATCGGTCGCCCGGCTCCCGGCAGGAGGCGCACCGCCCGGGAGGTACTTCCCGGTCAACACGCCCTGCGCGACAGGCGACCACACGATCTGAGACATTCCGGCCTCGACCGACGCCGGAATCACGTCGGCCTCGATGATCCGCCACAACGCCGAATACTGCGGCTGATTCGAGATCAACGGCACGCCGAGCTCCCGTGCGAGCGCGGCACCGGCTCGGATCTGCTCGGCGGTCCACTCGCTGACCCCGATGTACAGCGCCTTGCCGCTTCGCACGACGTCGGCGAAGGCGAGCATCGTCTCCTCGAGGGGCGTCGCCGGGTCCCACCGGTGCGCCTGGTAGAGGTCGACGTAGTCCGTGCCCAGTCGGCCGAGAGAGCCGTTGATCGACTCCATGATGTGCTTGCGGGAGAGGCCGACGTCGTTGTGACCCTTGGGGCCGGTCGGGAAGTAGACCTTCGTGAAGATCTCGAGCGATTCCCGTCGCTGTCCTCTGAGTGCGTCTCCCAGCACCCGCTCGGCGACGGTGTTGGCATAGACGTCGGCCGTGTCGAAGGTCGTGATCCCGACGTCCAACGCGGCGTGGACGCACGCCGTGGCGGCGTCGTTCTCCACTTGCGACCCGTGGGTCAGCCAGTTTCCGTAGGTGATCTCCGAGATCTTGAG
>CAKTZW010000156.1 GCA_934636065.1 uncultured Labedella sp. | reverse complement strand
GTGCTCCACTACTACCGTCGCTTCGTGCCGGGCGCCGACGACGACGGCGTCGTCCGGTTCCTACTCGCGGCCGCCGCCGTGGGCATCCTCTTCAAGGAGAACGCGTCGATCTCGGGAGCGGAGGTCGGGTGCCAGGGCGAGGTCGGCTCGGCATGCTCGATGGCCGCCGGAGGTCTCTGCGAGGTGCTCGGCGGCAGTCCGGCGCACGTGGAGAACGCGGCGGAGATCGGCATCGAGCACAATCTCGGCCTCACGTGCGATCCCGTCGGCGGGCTCGTGCAGATCCCGTGCATCGAGCGGAACGCGATCGCGAGCAACACGGCGGTGAACGCGGCACGGATGGCTCTGCGCGGGGACGGCGTGCACACCGTCTCGCTCGACAAGGCCATCAAGACGATGCGCGAGACCGGCGCCGACATGAAGATCAAGTACAAGGAGACCTCGCGGGGCGGTCTCGCCGTCAACGTCATCGAGTGCTGACCGGCGCGGCGTACGCGCCCGGCAGCCGCGGAGATGGCGGGAATCCGCGCGGACGTGACGGGAAGTCGGCGGGGCGACCCGGCTCGCCCCGCTAGCGTCGGCGTATGCCGATCGTTCCCGACACGAAGAACTGGACCTGGGTGCTCGAGGAGCCGTGCCCCGAATGCGGTCTCGACGCGCGCTCCGTCGACGTCCGCGACCTGCCGGGCCTACTGCGGGAGAACGCCGCGGCCTGGCCGGCGGTGCTCGCCCGCCCCGACGTGCGCGAGCGCCCGGACGACCAGACCTGGTCTCCGCTCGAGTACGCGGCGCACGTGCGTGACGTCTTCCGCATCTTCGACGAGCGGTTCCGGCTCATGCTCACCGAGGAGGACCCGGGCTTCCCGAACTGGGACCAGGATGCGACGGCCGTGGCGGAGCGGTACGCGGAGCAGGACCCCGCCGTCGTGTCCGATGAGCTGCTCGCCGCGGCCGAGACTCTCGCGCGCACCCTCGAGGCCGTGCCGGACTCCGCGCTCGGACGAACCGGTCGCCGCAGCGACGGGTCCCGCTTCACCGTGGAATCGTTGGGACGCTACCTCCTCCACGATCCCGTCCACCACCTCCACGACGTCACCCCCTGACCCCCCCTCCGAACACCAGAGGATCGCGCGGGTACTCGAATATTCGAGTACCCGCGCGATCTCCTGGTGTTCGGGGAAGGAGATAGCCTGGGGGCGTGAGCGCGCAGAAGAAGACCCAGACGATGAAGCCGGAGACGGCGGCCAAGAAGCTCGGGGTCTACCTTCCCGCGACGCCTCCCGAGTTCCGCGAGTCCGAGCTCTCCCGCGATGACTTCCTCGAGCTGCAGTCGAACCCGCCCGAGTGGCTCTCGGAGCTCCGCCGCACCGGTCCGCACCCGCGCCCCGAGGTCGCGCGCAAGCTCGGCGTCTCGAACTCCGGCCTCGCTCGCGCCGGCGTGGACGACGTCCTCACGACCGCTCAGATCAAGGCCCTCCTCGAGGAGATGCCGGACTGGCTCGTCGCCGAGCGCGCGACGCACGCCGCGGTGCGCGAGGAGGCAGCCCGCGTCGCCGCCAAGAAGGCGGAGCGGGGCGAGCAGGAGGGGCGCTCCGCTCGCTGACCGCTCCCGCACATGACGATGCCGCCGGATCGCTCCGGCGGCATCGTCATGTGCGGGAGAGGCAGGTGTCAGACGAGCCAGCGCTGCTTCTGCACGATCGGGAGGCTCTTCCACCAGCCGCCGAGCCCCCAGGTGTCGCCGGCCGAGACGGCGGCCACCACGATGAGCGCCAGCGCGTACACGATGTGGTAGTCCACGACCGGGTTGGTCGAGGCGGCGTAGGCCGTGAAGGGCCACTCGGCGACGTACATGAGGAGCATCATCGCGGTGCCCGCGACGGCGCTCACGCGGAGTCCGACGCCCGCCATGACGGCGACTCCGATGCCGAGCATGCCCGCCATGAAGAGCCAGTCGGTGACGGGGGTCGCGAGGCTCGCGAAGAAGCCCTTGAAGGGACCGGCGACGGCGTCGCTCATGAGGAAGCCCTGGGCCGGCGCTCCGCCGTTGATCCACGCGCGCTCGACCGGCGTCGAGAAGCCGAGGCCGAACGTCTTGTCGAGGAACGCCCACAGGAAGATGAAGCCCGTGGCGAGGCGAAGGAGCGCGAGGCTCCGTCGGCCCGGTGCCGTCGTGACGAGGGTCTTCTCGGCGGCGATCGCAGCCGGGGCGGCGGCGGGTGCCTCGTGGATGCGGCCGAAGCCGTGAAGTGTGGCGGTCATGGTCTCGTTCCTTCCGGGGAACTGTTCGGTGTGAGGTTCTTTCTGGTCCTCAGTCTTCTCGCAGCTCCCGGCGGTCCACAGGGTCCAAGGTCCCACGGCGTCTCCGATCCGATTCCGCCGACCGCCGGGCGCTGCGCGCGCGCAGGTCGCTCTTCATCCGGGCCCACTCGGTGTCCGTGACCGTTCTGCTCATCGTCGATCCATCCTTTCGTCCGGATCGATGATTCCGTCCCGCCGGACGCGTCGGTAGGGTCGAAGGTCCGCCCGCGTAAAAGGGCGGGGTCGCTGACTCGTCGAAGCGTCGACGGGCTCAGGGACCGCCCGTCGACACGCTCAGGGATTGTCAGCGGTCGCGGTGGTTCGCGCCGTAGACGGCCGCCTGTGTGCGCCGCTCCATCCCGAGCTTCATGAGCAGGCCCGAGACGTAGTTCTTGACCGTCTTCTCGGCGAGCTCGAGGCGCTCGCCGATCTGTCGGTTGGTGAGGCCCTCGGCGATGAGCCCGAGCACCTGCCGTTCGCGCAGAGTGAGATCCACCTCCGGTGTCGCCGGCTTCTGCTCCTGGATGTGCGAGACGACGCGCTCCGTCATCGCGCGGTCGACGAGGGAGCCGCCCCGCGCCACCGTGCGGATGCTCTCGATGAGTCCCTGGCCGCGGATGTCCTTGAGCACGTATCCGGACGCGCCGGCGAGCACGGCGGCGTAGCTCGCCTTGTCGTCGTCGAACGCGGTGAGGATGAGGCACGCGACGTCGGGATGCGCCGACCGGACCTCGCGGCACACGTCGATGCCGCTGCCGTCGGGGAGGTGCACGTCGAGCACCGCGACGTCGGGACGGACGGCCGCGATGCGACCGAGCGTCTGAGCGGCCGTGCCGGCCTCGCCGACGACCTCGAGGTCGGACTCGGCGTCGATCAGGTCGGCGATGCCGCGCCGCACGATCTCGTGGTCGTCGAGTAGGAACACTCGCGTCATCGGTTCTCTCCCGTCTGATCCGCGCGACCCGGATGCGTCGCGCCCCCGTCGGCGTCGCGGAGCGGAGGCAGCAGTACCCGCCACCGCAGGACCGTCCCGCCGCCGTCGCCCGCCGCGACGACAGCCTCCCCGCCCCAGCGTTTCGCCCGGTCGGCGAGGTTCGCCAGCCCGCTGCGGCGACCGCCGTCGGGGACGCCGACGCCGTCGTCGACGATCTCCACGATCAGCTCGTCGTCGCGCACGTCCACGCGCACCGACGTCTCGGTGGCCCGGGCGTGCCGGGCGACGTTGCTGAGGCCCTCACGGACGACGGCGAGCGCGTCCTCGGCGACCTCCTCGGGCACGCGCGTGTCGACCGGGCCGGTGAACGCGAGACGCGGCGACGACTCGAAGAGCGGACCGAGCTCGCTCAGCACGTCGATGACGCGGTGCCGGATCGGCGGAAGCTCCTCCGTCTGGGTCGTGAGCGCGAAGATGGCCGTCCGGATCTGGCGGATGGCGTCGTCGAGGGAGTCGACCTCGGACGACACACGCTCGCGTGCGGTGGGATCGGCGATGCGGCCGACGACGGACTGCAGTCCGAGCCCCGCGGCGAACAGCCGCTGGATGACGTGGTCGTGGAGGTCGCGGGCGATGCGACTGCGGTCCTCGAGCAGCGCGAACCGCTGGCGATCCGCCCGTGCGCGGGCGAGCTCGACCGCCACGCTCGTCTGCCCCGCGAAGTCGGCTGTCATCTCCACGTCGTTCGGTCCGAAGCCCGGGCGCCCCTCCCGTCGGGCGACCACGACGGCGATGTCGGCCCCGTCCGCCGCGAGGATCGGGATCGCCATCGTGCTGCCGAGGGACGTCGTCTCGTCGAACGGCGCGACGCTCCGCTGCACCAGGACGGGTTGTCGGGAGTCGAGCGCGCGGCCGGCGAGCGATCCGGCTGCGGCGAACACGGCGCCCTGAGCGAGCGGGCCGAGGTCGCCGCTCGCCTGCTCGACGATGAACGATCCGCCGCCGACGGGGCGCGCGACGGCTGCGAGGTCCGCCTCGGCGAGCGCCGCGACCCGCTCCATGACGAGCGCGAGCGGATCGCCTCCGTCGGACGACAGCAGCGTCGCCGTGACCTCGGCGAGGGCCGAGGACCACCGCTGCCGACGCCGCGTCTCGTCGAAGAGCCGCGCGTTGTCGATGGCGATGCCCGCCGTCGCCGCGAGAGCCGTGAGCAGTTCCTCGTCCTCCCGGCTGAAGCTCCCCGAGCGCTGCTCCGACAGGTACAGGTTCCCGAAGACCACGTCGCGGACCCGCACCGGGACGCCGAGGAAGCTGTCCATCGGCGGGTGGTGGGGCGGGAACCCTGCAGAGCGTGGATCGCCGCCGAGGTGCTCGAGCCGGATGGGGTGCGGGTCCTCGATGAGGGCGCCGAGCACGCCGCGTCCGTGCGGAAGCTCACCGATCTCCGCGGCGAGCTCGTCGGAGACGCCCACGTGGATGAACTGCTCGAGGTGCCCGTCGGGGGCGATGACCCCGAGCGCGCCGTACCGTGCCCCCACGAGATCGACCGCCGCCTCGACGATGCGCCGGAGGACGGCGGCGAGCTCGAGCTCCTCGACCACGGCCTGACTCGCCGTCAGGAGGTTGCGCAGCCGACCTTGCGTCTCGAGGACCTTCTGGGCGTTGGCGATGAGGTCGCCGATCGCGCGATCGAGCTCCGACCGGTCGCTGTCGGGGAACGACGGCGTGTCGTTCGCTGGAGCCATTCCGCATTCCCTCTCGCGGTCGGGTCGTCACCGGGGATGGGATCGAGCCTATCGCGCCGCGCTCCGCGCCCGATGGGTCGAAGGTCCCTGTCGGGGCGAGCGCGGCCGACCTACCGTCGGAGTCATGACGATCAGCGACAGCACCATCGGCTCCCTCCCGTTCGACGCGGCGCACGACGCCTGGCACTCGTTCGCGCCGGGGCGCTGGAACGAGCGCATCGACGTCCGCGACTTCATCCAGCGCAACTACTCGCCGTACGACGGCGACTCCTCGTTCCTCGCCGGAGCGACCGCGCGCACGACGTCGGTGTGGGAGACCGTGTCGGCGCTCTTCCCCGCGGAGCGGGAGCGCGGCGTCCTCGACGTCGACCCGACCACGCCGTCCACGATCACCGCGCACGCGCCGGGCTATATCGACCGGTCGAGGGAGATCATCGTCGGCCTCCAGACCGACGCGCCGCTCAAGCGCGCGATCATGCCCTTCGGTGGCTGGCGGATGGTGGCGGGCGCGCTGGAGACGTACGGCTACGCGGTGCCGGCCGAGCTCGAGACGATCTTCACGCGCTACCGCAAGACGCACAACGACGGCGTCTTCGACGTGTATCCGTCGTCCGTGAAGCGAGCGCGCCACAGCCACCTCATCACGGGACTGCCGGACGCCTAC
>CAKTZW010000155.1 GCA_934636065.1 uncultured Labedella sp. | reverse complement strand
CACGTCCGCGGACCCGGACACCACGACTGGACCCACACGACGAAGGCGAGAACGAGAGCACGACCACCACTCCCCAATACCGGATGAGCGCACCCGGACGAGGTCGACGGTGGTTCCGCCTGTGCTTCCTCACCGCCGCAGAGCACGGGCCGTGGGGGCGAGCAGGATTGAGAAGGAAGTAGAAGCGGCCGGTGCGAGTCCCTGCGAGAGCATCACACCCCGGTAAGGCGCTCCAGCAGTTCCCGGTAGCGCGACGCCGTACGCTCGACGATCTCGGGCGGGAGCTCAGGCGGGGTGCCCTGCTTGTCCCAGTTCGCGGCGAGCCAATCCCGCACGATCTGCTTGTCGAAGCTCGCCATCCGCTCGGTCGGCGAACCCCCGGCGTTCCACGCGTCCTCCTCCCAGTACCGGGAGGAGTCCGACGTGAGAACCTCGTCGGCAAGCGCCACGACCCCGGACTCGGTGTCCCGACCGAACTCGAACTTCGTGTCGGCGAGGATCAGCCCTCGCGTCTCGGCAAGCGCGGCGGCCCGCTCGTACACCGAGAGCGAGAGGGACCGGAGTGTCTCCGCGTCGTCCGCGCCCACGAGTTCCACGACGCGCTCGAAGCTGATGTTCTCGTCGTGCTCGCCCAGCTCCGCCTTGAACGCGGGCGTGAACAGGGGCTCCGGGAGCCGATCACCGTTCGACAGACCGGCCGGCAGCGGAATGCCGCACACGGTCCCGTTCTCCTGATACTCCAGCCAGCCGGTGCCGGTGATGTAACCGCGCACGACGCATTCGATCGGGAACATCTCGAGGGCCCGAACGAGCATCGCGCGGCCAGCGACCTCCGACGGGATCAGCGAACGCGCACCGCCGCGGTCGTCACCGTCGCCCTCGTCCTCGCCCTCGCCGCCGGCGTCGGGCGAGCGGAGCGCGTGGTCGGCATGCAGGTGATTCGGAACATCCGCAAGGGTGTCGAACCACCAGAGGCTGAGCGTGGTGAGGAGTTCGCCCTTGCCGGGGATGCCGGGGGAGAGCACGTGATCGAACGCGCTCACCCGGTCGCTCGCGACCACGAGCATGGTGCCCGCCGGTGCCGTCGCCCCCTCCGCTCCGGTGTCGGGGCGGTACAGGTCGCGGACCTTCCCCGAATACACATGGTGCCAACCGGGAAGATCACGAGGAGTCGAGGTCACCGGCCCATTATCCCGGACGAGTGCGGCTGAGTCTCCCGGAGGTGAGTGGCTGCGTCCTCCGGACGAGACGGCTGAGTCTCCCGGACGTGGGCGGCTGCGTCCTCCGGACGAGACGGCTGAGCATCCCGGCCGTGGGTAGCCGAGTCTCCGGACGCGGGTGGCTGAGTCTCCGGACGCGGATGGCTGAGTAACGCGGACAGGGCAACCGAGCATCGGGAACCAGGGCCGTCGACCCGTTGGAAACGCAGCCGCCAACATGTGAATCCGGTGTGAAACCCCGTGCCAACGGTTCCGGACGCAGTCCGCCTTCTGTCATCCTGGCCGCGTCAGGAATGTAAGCGCATACAGTCGCGGGTGTGTGCGAAGAGTCCGAACAAGGGAGTTCCCATGACTCGATTCAGCATGCGTCGAACCGGCACGCCGGTTCCCGACCAGGGCATGACGGCCGCACGAACCACCGACAGACCGAGAGCGAGAGCCACGGCGCGCGGTCTGATCGCCGTCGCCGTTGCCGGGCTCCTCGTCATTCCCGGCGGGGCCGCGGCGTGGGCCGGGGGCAACGGCGGTCCCGGAGGAACTGGCGGTCCCGGCGGGGCCGCGGCGTGGGCCGGGGGCAGCGGCGGTCCCGGCGGCGGCCCCGGGAACGGTGGCCACGGCGAGGGGCTCTCCCGCGCCGACGAGGCCACCCTCGAGCGCTATGCGACCGACACGTGGGCGTCCATGGCCGCGATGGCGAACGAGGACACCGGTCTCGTCGCCGACCAGATCGACGGCGAGCTCGGCACCCCGAGCGCGTACACCTCGCCGACGAACATCGGCGGCTACCTGTGGTCGGCCGTCGTCGCCCGCGACCTCGGCATCATCTCGAAGAAGGAGTCACGCGAACGCATCTCCACGACTCTCGACACCCTGTCCGAGATCGAGCGCCATGAGCCGAGCGGCATGTTCTACAACTGGTACGCCCCGGCAACGGGTGAGAAGCTCACGACCTGGCCGGACAGCGGAGACGTCGTCCACCCGTTCCTCTCCACCGTCGACAACGGGTGGCTCGCCGCCTCCCTGCGGATCGTGTCGGAGGCGGACCCGAAGCTGCGCAAGAAGGCAGACGCCCTCTACGACTCCATGGACTTCGGCTGGTTCCACGACACGGACGCCGCCGAGGGCGCCGGGCTCAACCGCGGCGGCTTCTGGGTCGATCAGCCGGGCGAGACGTGCACGGTCCCGGGGAACTACGGCGACGACTCCGCCGACGCCCCCGACGTCCTCTATACGTGTCACTGGTACGACACGACAGTGAGCGAGGCACGCATCGCCACCTACCTCGGCATCGCGAACGGCCAGATCCCGCCGGAGGCCTACTACGGCACCCTCCGCACGATGCCCGCGCAGGGCTGCGACTTCGCCTGGCAGGAGCAGAAGCCCGAGGGCGTGACGCGCGAGTACAACGGCGTGAGCGTCTTCGAGGGGACGTACGAATACGGCGGGCAGCGTCTCGTGCCGGCCTGGGGCGGCAGCATGTTCGAGGCGCTCATGCCGGACCTCTTCGTGCCGGAGGCGCAGTGGGGTCCGCGCTCGTGGGGGCTCAACCACCCCGCGACGGTGGCGGCGCAGGAGTACCACGGCCTCGAGGAGGCGGACTTCGGCTACTGGGGATTCAGCCCGAGCAGCGACCCGTTCGGCGGGTACAGCGAGTACGGCGTCGAGGGGCTGGGCATCAGCTCGGACGGCTACGCGAGCGACGAGCCCGCGACGAACGTCGACCGCGGCTACGAGGGCTGCCGCGAGGCGACGAACCCGGAGCCCGAGTTCGGGGAGGGCGTCGTGACGCCGCACGCCTCGTTCCTCGCGCTCCCGTACGATCCCGACGGCGTGCTCGACAACCTCGCCGGCATCGAGACGGAACTCGGCGCCTACGGCCCCGGCGGCTTCTTCGATGCGGTCTCCACCGATTCGGCGACCGCAGCCGAGCGGTACCTGAGTCTCGACCAGTCGATGATCATGGCCGCGATCGGCAACGTCCTCGAGGGCGACGCGCTCAAGGACTACTTCGTCGACCGCTCGTTCGAGAAGACCGTGCGGCCGCTCGTCGCGCAGCAGGTGTTCGGGACCACGAAGCCCTGACGCGGGCTTGACCCGACCGGACCTGACCGGACCGTGTGACTCGACCGGTAGGCGACGGCTCCCGTCGCCTACCGGTCGACGCGAGCCGCGATGTCCGTGCGGTGGTGCGACCCCGCGAGGTCGATCCGGGCGACGGCGTCGTAGGCGCGGGCCCGTGCCTCACCGAAGTCGCCGCCGACGGCGACGACGCTCAGGACTCGGCCGCCGGTCGCGAGGAGCGCGCCGTCCCGGACCGTCGTCGCGGAGTGGGCGACGTGGACCCCGTCCACGGCGCTCGCCTCCTCGAGTCCTCGGATCTCGCGGCCGGTGACCGGCGTCCCCGGGTAGTTCTCGCTCGCGACGACGACCGTCACGGCGGCGGCCGGGGAGAACACGGGGCGCCGCACGTCGGCGAGCGTGCCGGTGGCGGCTCCGAACAGCAGCTCGGAGAGGGGACTGTCGAGGCGGGGGAGGACCACTTGCGTCTCCGGGTCGCCGAAGCGCGCGTTGAACTCGATGACACGGATCCCGCGGTCGACCCGTCCGTCGACGCGCTCGTCGCGCTTGTCCGTGAGGATCAGCCCCGCGTAGAGGAGTCCGATGAAGGGCCGCTGCTCCTCCGCGAGCCGCCGCACCACGGGCAGCGCGATCGTCTCCGTCACCTCGCGGACGAAGTCGTCCTCGGACCCGAACTCGTCGGCGAGCCACGGAAGCGGCGAGTACGCGCCCATCCCCCCGGTGTTAGGCCCGGTGTCGTCGTCGCCCGCTCGTTTGAAGTCCTGCGCCGGGGACAGCGGCACGACGGTGTGGCCGTCGCTCACGAAGAACAGCGAGACCTCCTCGCCGTGGAGGTACTCCTCGATGAGGACACTGCCCGCGTCGAGGAAGCCGGTGGCGTGGTCGAGGGCGGCGCGTCGGTCGCTCGTCACGATGACGCCCTTGCCCGCGGCGAGCCCGTCGGCCTTCACGACGTAGGGAGGTCCGAAGTCGTCGAGAGCGCTCTCCACCTCTGCGACCGTGCCGGCGCGCACGGCCCGACCCGTGGGAACGCCGGCCGCCTCCATCACGTGCTTGGCGAACGACTTCGATCCCTCGAGCTCGGCGGCCTCCCTGCCCGGCCCGAAGACCGGGATGCCCTGTTCGCGGAGCTCGTCAGCGACGCCCGCGACGAGCGGTGCCTCCGGCCCGATCACCACGAGGTCGACGCCCGTCTCGATCGCGTGGTTCGCGACCGCGACGGGATCGTTCGCGTCGAGGTCGACGGTCGCGACGGAGGCGGCGATGCCCGCGTTGCCGGGTGCGACGACGATGTCGTGATCGGCGGCCTCCGCGAGGAGAGCGAGGACGATGGCGTGCTCCCGCGCGCCGGAACCGAGGACGAGGATCTTCACGGCGACTAGCCTATTGGTCATGGCTCGAGCACGGATCGCGGACGCGGAGGGGCTCGCGGCCGTCTCCCGCGCGACCGACGAGGACGTCGAACGGACTGTCGTCGCGACGGCGGTGCGCTACACGCTCCAGCACCTCGCGGATGTCGCGCCCGGCCACACGGTGGAGGTGCGGGTGCCGCCGTTCGGTGCGGTCCAGTGCGTCGAGGGGCCGCGGCACACGCGCGGCACGCCCCCCAACGTCGTCGAGACCGACGCGGCCACCTGGCTCGCTCTCGCGCGCGGCGCCACCACGTGGCCGGAGGCGCTCGCCGCGGGGGCGGTGCACGCGTCGGGTTCACGAGCCGACCTCAGCGCCCTCCTCCCGCTTCGGCTGCCACGGTCGTGATGTACGCGGCGTGATGTGTGCGGCGTGATGCGCGACGGCGCGTGAGGGAGAATGGACAGGTGAGCCTCGAACAGCCGTCCCCGTTCGACCCGCAGGGCGCCAGCGACCCGCAGGGCGCCGCCTCGACGCGGGAGCGCGTCGTCGTCCGTCGCGCCCCGAAGGTCTGGGGTTTTCTCGCGCTCGGCGCGATCGTCGGGGTCGCCGCCGCCCTCGTCCTCACGCTGGTCTTCCGGCCGGCAGACGGCGGCCCGACCGTCACCGAGGACGGCACGGAGTTCGGGCTGACCCAGGTGTTCGGCTTCCTGCTCGTGTGCCTCGTGCCCATCGGTGCGGCCATCGGCGCGCTCGTCGCGATCGTGCTCGACCGGGTGCTCGTTCGGAGGGCCGTCGAGGTCGAGGTCGATAGGATCGACGTGGCCGGAGCCGCTCCCGACGGGCTCGACGACACTCCGAACGAGGACGCACCCCGACGATGAGCTCAGCAGACACGTACCGAGACGCCGGCGTCGACACGGCGGCGGGCGACCGCGCCGTCGAACTCATGAAGGCGGCCGTCTCGGCGACGCACGGACCCGAGGTCGTCGGCGGCGTCGGCGGGTTCGCC
>CAKTZW010000154.1 GCA_934636065.1 uncultured Labedella sp. | reverse complement strand
CCTGGCGGCCGGCGCTGCGGCGCCCGTGGTGGCTGTCGACGCGCACCAGGGCGAAGCGGTCGCCCATCGCGGAGACGACCCCGTGTGCGGTGTCCCATGCCGTCGTCACGGCACCGACGATGACGAGGCGCCCATCCCACGACAGCGACCGCCCGCCATCAGTGCCGACCTCGCGGGTCCAGCTACCGTCGTAGATCTCGCGGAGCGCTGCCAGCACCTCGGCGCGGGTGTTCGAGTTCTGGCTGATGATCGTCGTGAAGTCCTTGATGAAGACGAGCCCGCGGTCGCCGAGCTCACGCAGCAGGCCGCCGGTGGCTTCCTTCGTCCGCTCGCCCTTGCTCGTCGCTGAGAGCAGCGACCCAACTGAGGCGATGGAGGAGACGACACGGGCTCCGGCGCCCTCGAGCGCCATACCGGTCTGGGTCTTCGAGACACCGGGGCCACCGACCACGAGCAGCCACAGCGGGTCGCCGTCGATGCGCTCGACAGCCGCAGCGGCGAGCACGATGAGCATGACGTCGAGGTCGTACTCGTCGCCGAACCAGCGCCGGAAGACGGCCCGCGCGTGCTTGAGCCGCTTGCGGCGCTCAACCTTACCGACCGATGGCGACGTCGTCGGTTCGATGTCGAAAGTGACCGGCGGGCTACCGAACTTCTGGAGACTCCCGGCCATTGCGTTGTCCCAGTGGCGGGCGCTCTCGGGGTAATCGGCGAGGTACGTCGCGCGCGCGTCGTCCAGCGCAGCAGGCACGCCGGGGGCGCCATTCACGCCGAGCTTCACGAGCTCGGACACGGCGGCGAGCATGTCGCCATGACTCATCCCGCTCGAGGTCACGGCATCGCGCGCTCGCTTCACCTCCTTCGACGGCTTCCCCTCCACACAGCGAGCCCGCCAGGCGTCGAGGTCGGCGACGGTGGCACGATCGGTCGCGTCGTTCGAGGGACGCACGAGAGACCAGTCGGGGGCCGCCGCGAGGTCCGGTGTGCGGGCGAACGCGGCGCCGTAGTAGATCGCGAAGCCGACTCCCGCTCGGATGTCGACGCCGGCGGTCGGCACGCCCTGGGCGATCGTCAGGGCGGCATGCTCGGGCGCCGCGTAGACGTGGTGAGATCCGCCGCTCGGCGTCGAGTAGGAGAGCGTCGCCGGCAACTCGATACCGGTAGCAGCGAGGTTGGCGCTACCGCTCACATCTCCCTTCTCGTCGATGTCGACGATGACGAGGCCGCTCTTGCCTGCGTGCACTCCGATTCGAGCGTCGGGGAAGTCGACCCCCCACCACGTCGCGACCGCCTCGAGATCATCGGTTGCCACGACGCCCCATTTCACGAGGGGGCGCTTGGCACCGGCCTCGACGGGGAAAATGTGCCATCCGGCGGACGCCAGGCTCATCGCGACGTCGAGAGGTGCGGTCTTCTTGCTCATCGGCTGGCCTTCGACTGTCGGGAGTAGATGAGCGCGAGTTGATACTCGGCTTCCTGGGCGTAGCGCTCGTGCGTCCGAGCCATCGCGGCATCGCGCTCGGCCCGCTTGCGCCAGCGCTTCATTTCGCGCTTGTGGAACGCGATGAGGACGTCGTCGTCGCCGAGCGGAGGCGCCAGTTGGTCGCCGGTGGTCTCCACACGCTTCGACATCTGTGAGCTGCAGCATCGGCGAGTTGCTTTGCGGCCTTCCGAAGCGCCGTGCGGCCCTTGTGCGGATCGAGCCCCAAGCGCTGTACTTCCGCGAGCCATACAGCCTCCGCCGCGGGGTCATCGATGAAGGGCGACTTACGGCCGCGCTCGGCGCCGCGGGTTGGGGGAAGACCGGCGGCGATCCTGGCGGCTCGGTACGGACCCCATCTACGCTCAATCGCCTTCCGACCGTGCTCGGCTCGGTCCTCGGTCGACGCGCTCATGCGACGCCCCGCAGAAGGGCGCTGAGGCGGGCGGCGATCTCAGGTCGAAGAGGCGGCGCCGCGGCGACGATCCGGGCGACGACGTCCTCAGAGTCGGGCGCGGGCGGGGTTGGGGAAAGCGGAGGAGTGGAGAGCATGGAAGCGCAATCGGCTAGTCACTTCCCATCAGGTGAACGGCTGACGGGTGGACCTTGGCTCGATCACGCGATGCGCTTTGCTGCCGTGGTTCCGTGCCGACTTATGCACTGAGGCTTCATGGGGCCTTGGTCGACGTACTCTCACGCTCAAGGTACACCTATGCGCAGACAGCGTCAAGGGACGATAGAAGAGAAAGTGCAGGTCAGGGCAAAGTTAGTGGCGCGCCAACGACTTTGCCCGCGAAAGCGTCACCAGAAATGTGAGTAAGGGTGCAAGGTGGTGGGCGGCGCTCGCGAGTCCCTTATCGGGGGCAGGGGGGTTACTCATATTTCTGGTGACACTTCGAGGGCTTAGCGGGGCGTCTAGCCGTTGCTAAGCGAGACCGGAGCTCGTTAGCCGCGTCGATGTGGCGCGCTAAGCGTTGATGCCACTATCGCTCGCGTGCGCGCGCTGCCACCATCCGCCCCCGCGGTAGTCGCCCTCGCGCTGCTGGCGCCCGACGCAAGACGACCGGACGACGAGGCCAGGGCGCACCGAGGCCGACGTCGTCGGGTCGCCGCCAGCCTAGCCACTCGGGCACGCCGCAATCACAACGACGCCCGCTATTGGCAGAAGGGCGTACCCGGTATCGTGAGCACTATTGCTCACCCGAAGGGAACTCGCGATGGAAGACCGCTACAGCTACGGCAAGGAAGGCCCGTCGCCCTGCGGTATTTGTGGTGGGATCGTGCATGAGCGTCTCGTCAAGGGACAAGGCACGCTCGCCGACATCTCGGGAGGAATCCAGGTCGAGCGCTTCTGTCAGAACCCGCAGTGCAACAGCAACACGGGCCAGATGTCTCTCGCTGACGAGGTCTGAGTAGACCGCTAGCGCCACTCGATCGTCACGGTTCGCGCCATCGCAGCGTCGCTCATGTTGCGGCGGTTGCCCTGCCCCACGCTGTGCACGACGACAGTCGCGAGCGCCTCGAGCACAGCACGCTTCCGGCCGAGAGGCAGCGCCATCCATGCCTCCTCCACGTTGCTCTGCCCGACGACCTCGGCAAGGGCCTGAGTGTCGACGCCCGACCGGAGCGCGTCGTCGATCTCGGCGATCCGGGCGTTGGCGCGCTTGGTGAGTCGCACTCGTTCAGCCCGGTCGATGAGCCCGTCTTGTTCGTCGTCGCCGGCCTGCCGGATGCTGACTTCAAGTCGGCGCCGCTCGGCCCTCAGCGCATCAGTGTCGGGTCGCTCGCGATCATGGAGCAGCATCGCGGCGTCAGGCTGCGATAGTCGCGCGACGATCACGCGCTCGATGAAGGCGTCGAGCGGCGCCCCGCGTCGCATGAAGTGTGCCATGGAACGGCAGCGGTAGCTGTGGACACCGCGCTCGCCACCACCGGCGCGGATCGGTTCGCGACAGACCCCGCACAGCGCGATGCCCGAGAGCAGCCACTTCCGCGACGGCCCCGGCGACGTCTTCCGCTCGGGGTGCGCGAGCCGAGCCTTCGCCTCCTCCCACTCCTCGGGCGTCACGATCGCGGGCCAGTCGCCCGGCACGCACGTCGCACGGGTGATCGCCGTCTGGTCGTAGCCATCGCCCCAGCCACCCTCAGGGGGCAGCGGGAGCAGTGCGGCGTAGTAGGGCGACAGCAAGATGCGGCGAAGCGTCGTCGGTCGGAACGGCGCACCGTGGGGATGCGCCTTTGACGGCAGCGTGCGGCGCCCGGCGTCGTTGAGGTCCCGCGCAATTGACCCGAGCGGCACTCCCGCGAGGAAGGAGCCGTAGACCGTCCTCACGTCGTCGGCGCGGTCGCCGTCGAGCTCGTAAGCCTGGGTCGTCCCGCGCTCGGCCCGCTCCTTCGCCGTCACCCATCGGTAGCCATACGGCACGCGTCCCGATGTCGGTACGCCCTTCGTGCGGCGGTCGGCGTTGGCGAAGACGCGGCGCTCGGCCTTGACCTCGCTCTCATTGCGGGCGACCGCCGTGAGGACGTTGGCGATGAGTCGCCCTGAGGGGGACGCAAGGTCGACCTCGCCATCCGTCGTGACTGTGGCGACCTTCGCGGCCGTGAGCGACTCAAGCGCCGACAGCGAGCGGCCAAGGCGGTCGAGCTTCCGCACGATGAGGACGTCGAAGCGGCCGGCACGGGCGTCGCCGATCATCCGGTCGAATGCTGTGCCCTCGCCACGCGCCTTGTAACCGCTGACGTTGTCGTCCTTGTACGTCTCCACGAGCGTGTAGTCGCGCGCTTCAGCGAGAGCGGCGCACGCTTCGACTTGCCGCTTGATGCCCTCGGGCTCGGCGACGGACTGCCGCGCGTAGATCGCGGCGCGGACCGTGGCGGGACTCTTTGGGGACATGATCCGATTATGCTATGACGGTCCGACAACGGCGGCCGTCGCCTTCGCCGGGCTGCTCGTCGCCATCATGCGCTCGGACGAGGTCCGCGGAATCCTCACGGATCTCGTGCGCCGCGCGCTCTCGTTCGAGGGATGACTCCTCGCGGCGAGAGCGGGAGCGTCACCGCGGAGTTCGCGGTGACGCTCCCGGCCGTCCTCCTGGTGCTCGTGCTGTGCATCGGCGCGGGGTCCGTATCGGTCCAACGCATCGAGGCGCAGTCGGCTGCCGCGGCCGCTGCCCGGATGGTGGCCCGAGGTGAGGGACGTGGCCAGGTGACCGACGCTGTCGGCCGCCTGGCGCCCGGCGCGAGCGTACGAGTGCAACGCCGTGGGGACTTCGTCTGCGCGGATGTCTCATCCGAGGCGCGCTTCGTCGCCGCACGCTCCCTGGGCGCGCGGGTCACGGGACGCGCGTGCGCCCTCTCCGGGTCGGACGCCCCGTGAGCGCTCACGTCCGCGACGCGCGAGGCTCCGCCTCGGTGCTCGCCGTCGGCGTCGTCGCGGTATCGATCTCGTGCGTCGTGGCCGTCGCGGCCGTTGGTCACGCGACTGCGGCTCGGGTGGCGCTCGACGGCGCGGCCGATGCGGCTGCGCTCGCCGGCGCCGACGCTATCGCCGGGTTCGTCTCCGACCGACCGTGTCGGGTCGCCGAGAGGACGGCGGGTCTCCATTCCGCGCGTCTCGGCGCCTGCACGGTGTCGGGCATGAACGTGCATGTCACGGTCGTGACGACCATCCTCGGATTCACCGTGTCGTCACGAGCGCGTGCGGGCCCGCGGAAGGAGTTCTGATCGCCTAGGACTCGCGGCGCGCGCTCGCGCGACGTGGATCGTCGATCAGCACGAGGAACTCGGCAGCTGAGGCCCGGGTCGCAGCGTCCGGCGCACTGTCGTGAAGTGCGGACACGTGGTCACGCAGCGCACGACGGTACGTCGACTCGAACCTCCGGAGTTCATCGATGCGGGTCGTCAGCTCACGCTGCTCGATGCCCGGGTCGACATCCTGCGGTCGCGCGGTGAACTCGTCGGCGGGAGCGGGGAACTCGTCGGCAGGAGCGGGGGTGATGGGAGGACGGACCGACGTTTCACGTCCCCGGTGGTCGAGTCGGGCGATCTGTCGACGCAACGCGATGAGGCAGGCCACGGAGAGGAGGGCCGCCACCAGCGTGATGAGAGGGGTGGCGACTGCCGCGATCGTGCTGGCGTCCATACCACGAACTCTATCGTCGGCGCGGCAGAACACCCATGCGGC
>CAKTZW010000153.1 GCA_934636065.1 uncultured Labedella sp. | reverse complement strand
CGATGAACATGAGGATGTCGGTCACGAGCCAGCTCGCGGGATGCATCTGCGACACGTCGATCGAGTTGAAGCCCGCGGTCCTCGGCATCACCGACGCGGTGAAGCCGCCGAGGACGCGAGCCGCGGGGTCAAGGGCGCCGAGCGTCGCGGGGTTCGACCACTCGAGGACCGTCAGGACCACCGCGCCGACCACGAGGAGGATGACGGAACCGACGACGACCGTGACGGTGTTGAGGGTCCACGAACGCGGGAAGCGGATCTTCTTCCGCAGCTCCATGATCACGGGAAAGCCCAGACCGCCGAGGATGATCGACGCGCAGATCGGCAGGCAGATCCAGGGATCGGCGACGAAGCCCATGAGGTTGTCGCTGAAGAGGGCGAATCCCGCGTTGTTGAACGACGAGACCGAGTGGAAGACGCCGAGCCAGACCGATCGGACGGGATTCACCCCGTATCCGAGCCACCAGCGCAACGCGAGCAGGACGGCGACGACAAGCTCGACTGTCACCGTGATGAGGGCGACGCCCGAGAGGATGCGCCGGACGTCGCCGACCGCGACGGAGTGAGTCTCGCTCACGGCGGTGAGCCGGGTGCGAAGGCCGAGGCGCCGCGCGACGAGCAGCCCGAGGAGTGTCGCGAGCGACATGACGCCGAATCCGCCGATCTGGATCAGCACGAGGATCACGACCTGGCCGAACGGCGACCAGAACACCGGCGTGTCGACGACGATGTGGCCCGTGACACACAGTGCGCTCGTTGCGGTGAAGAGCGCCTCGATGAACGTGGCCGACCGGCCCTGGACGGCGACCGGAAGGGAGAGGAGCGCGGTGCCGATGGCGAGGACCCCGGCGAACGCGAGCGCGATGACCTGGCCCGGCCGCACCGAGCGGAGGATCTCCGGTCGCGTTCGGAACGTCGCCATCACGCCGCCGCCCCGCGTTCGAGTTCCTCGCGGATCGCGTCGATGCCGCGCCGCAGCGATCGGCCGAGCGAATCGCCGTCGAGCGGGGCCGGATCGAGCGGGCTGGGGGCGGTCACGCCCTCACGCTACCCAAGACCGACCGCTCCCACCTCACGGGAGGTGAAGGAGGGGGCGGGGAACGGGGGTCAGCGCCAGGTCGACCGCGGGCGCCAGCCGATGGTCTCGGCGGCGCGGGAGGAGTCGAACGCGCTCGCCGTGCCCGGGATCCGGCGTCGGCGGGTGGTCTCGGGCAGGTGGCGGTCGAGCAGCTCCTCCGTTGGAACGCTCGAGTAGGTGTCGTCGGCGACGACGACCAGGGCCTCGTAACCGCGGTGCGCCGGAAGCGGATCGAGTGCGAGGATGCAGGCGCGGGCGGCGTCGCCGAGATCCGTGTAGCCCCAGAGGCCCGAAGCTCCGTCGGCTTCCGGCTCGGCCTCCGCGCGCTCGCGCGTCTGCTGGACCGACGCGATCCAATGGAAGCGGAGGGCCGTCACGGTCATGCCGCGGCGGGCGAACATCCGGCCGGTGCTCTCGGTTACGTCCTTCGAGAGCGCGTACGGATCGACGAAGGTCAGCGGCGTGTCCTCGTCGACGGGAACGGACGCGAAGCGGAGCGGGGGCGACGTCCACTCGTCGGACCATGCCGGACCGTAGATCGAGCCGCTCGACGCGACGACGCCGGTCGTGATGCCCGCCTTCCAGGCCTCCTCGAACGCGTTGAAGCACGTCAGGACGTTGATGCGCATGAGGTCGGCGGGCTCGATGTTCACCGGAGCCGGGATCGCCGCCAGGTGGATGATCGCGTCCGCGCCGCGCATCGATGCGGCCACGGCCGCCGGGTCGAGCAGATCGACGGGCGAGTCGCCGACGATGTCGGCCTCGATGACGCGATCCCCGGCCTCGCGCAGCTGACGGACGACCTCGCTCCCGAGCTTGCCCGCGGAGCCGCTCACCCACACGGTCCGAGCAGAGGATCCCGATCCCGAGACGGTGTTCGCTGTATCGTCGTCGCGCCGCTGCATGGTCCGACTCTAGCGAGCGCCTCGCGTGAGAGCGGCCTCAGAGAGGCACCCGGCAGTGTGGTGACTGTCCGGACCGCGCCAGAGTGATCTCAGGGGAACACCCGTTCGACCTCGCTGCGCCCGACGTACATCTCCCAGTACTGCTCGGCGAGCCGCGCCGGATCAACGACCGAGCCGTCCCCGATCGTGGTGCCGTCGCTCTGAAGCGCAGCGATCATCTCGCTGTCACCGATCACCGCCGTCACGGCGAGGCTGCCCGCAAAGAGACCGTGCGGAGCCCACGCATCGTGCAACGCATGCAGGTAGTGGCGCGTCGCCGCCATCACGGTGCCGACGCCCGCCACGCCGTGCATGGGCACGACCGCCGAGGCGCCGTGCGTCACGAGAAGCGCCCCGTCGCCCCGTGCGATCCACTGCTGTTGCACGGCCTGGACGATCGCCACCGGGCTGAGCAGGAGCAGCGGCAGCCATCTCTCGAGCACGTCAGGCTTCATCGTCGCTGCCGGGACGAAGAGTTCTGCGTTCGGACTCGCGGGACCATACGCGATCACATCGACACGCCCCAACCGTTTCGTCACCTCGCCGACGACGGCGGCCGCGCCGACGGGTACGGCGAGGTCGGCTTCGAACGCCGTTGCATCGATCCCCTCGTCGGCGAGCGTCGCGACCAAGGCGTCGAGTCTGTCGCGGCGGCGTGCGACGAGGGCGACCCGAAACCCTTCGCGGCCGAACCTCCGCGCCATCGACAGTCCCAAGCCGGTGCCGCCCCCGAGGACGGCAATCACTTTCGACATCTCAGTTCCTTCCTCGGCGCGACCCGGTGTCACGCCCTCGATACGGGCCCATCCTGATCGCCAGAAAGACCTCTTACAAAAGGCACATACGCGTTCCCCATCGGTGAGGATGGGGGCATGGATTCGTACTCGGTATCGCGGCGCCTGGACCGCGCGGGACCCTGCGATGGCCGGTCGGCCGATGAGATCGCCGCGCTCAGACGTGCGCTCGACCACCTCGGCGACACCTGGAGCGTGCTGATCATGGCGACCCTTCGCGAGGACACGTTGCGCCATGGCGAGCTGATCGACGGCGTGCCGGGGATCTCACAGCGCATGCTCACAGCGACACTGCGCCGGCTCGAGTCGGGTGGTTTCGTCTCGCGACGGTCGCACCCGGAGGTGCCCCCGCGCGTCGAGTATCAGCTGACGGCAGACGGTCGCGGGCTGCTCGACCTCGCGCGCGCGCTCGCGCCGGGATCGCACGCTCCGGGCTAGGCCCTGCGCGCGCTCGTGGCTCGGATACTCTTCGCGACGATGCCGCCGCCCGTGGCACGGTTCACCCGCCTGGCGCATCGGCCCATGCCCCACCGTCGCGGGAGAATGAACGGATGAGCGCTTCCCTCGTCGCCAACGGCCTCGCCGGCGGGTACGGCCACCGCACCCTGTTCGACGACCTCGATCTCACCGTGGCGCCCGGCGACGTGGTCGGCGTGGTGGGGGCGAACGGGGCGGGGAAGTCGACGCTGCTGCGGCTGCTCGCGGGCGTCGACGAGCCCCAGGCCGGGACGATCACCCTGAATCCGGGCGACGCCTTCGTGGGGTGGCTGCCTCAGGAGCACGAGCGGGTGCCGGGGGAGACCGTCGCGGGATACGTGGGCCGCCGGACCGGGTGCACGCGGGCGACCGCCGACATGGACGCCGCGGCCGAGCTCCTCGCGACGCCCGAGCAGGCGCCACCGGGGGTCGACCCCGGCGACGCGTACTCCGTCGCGTTCGATCGCTGGCTCGCGAGCGGCGCCGCGGACCTCGACGAGCGGCTGCCCGCGGTGCTCGCGGACCTCGGTCTCGACTCCGGCGGCGCGGTCGGCCCCGACAGCGCCGTGACCGCGTTGAGCGGCGGACAGGCCGCCCGCGTCGGACTCGCCGCGCTGCTGCTCAGCCGCTTCGACATCGTGCTGCTCGACGAGCCCACGAACGACCTCGATCTCGACGGCCTCGACCGGCTCGAGCGGTTCGTCCGGGAGCAGCGTGGCGGCGTCGTGCTCGTGAGCCACGACCGCGAGTTCCTCACCCGCTGCGTCACGACGGTGCTCGAGCTCGACCTCGCGCAGTCCTCGAACCGCGTCTTCGGTGGTGGCTACGACTCCTATCGCGAGGAGAGGGCGACGGCGCGGCGGCACGCGCGCGAGGCGTACGACGAGTTCGCCGAGAAGAAGGCCGACCTCGTGGGGCGCGCCCGTACGCAGCGCGAGTGGTCGAGCCAGGGCGTGCGGAACGCGATGAAGAAGTCGCCGGACAACGACAAGATCCGGCGCAAGGCGGCGACCGAGTCGAGCGAGAAGCAAGCGCAGAAGGTGCGGCAGATGGAGAGCCGCATCGCGCGTCTCGAGGAGGTCGACGAGCCGCGCAAGGAGTGGAAGCTCGAGTTCTCGATCGGCGCCGGGCCGCGGTCGAGCGCCGTCGTGTCGACGCTCAGTGGTGCCGTCTTCCGACAGGGCGACGCCGCCACCGGCGAGTTCGCGCTCGGCCCCGTGTCGCTCCAAGTGAACGGCGGCGACCGCATCGGCATCACGGGCCCGAACGGTGCCGGCAAGTCGACGCTGCTCCGCGGGCTGCTCGGTCGGCAGGCACCCGACGAGGGCGCGGCGAGCCTCGGCACGAGCGTCGCGATCGGGGAGATCGATCAGGCTCGGGCTCAGCTCGCGGGATCGAAGCCGCTCGCGGAGGCGGTCGAGGGGATCCTCTCCGACTGGATGCAGGCCGACGTCCGCACGCTGCTCGCGAAGTTCGGGCTGCGCGCCGACCACGTCTCGCGCCCGGTCGACGAGCTCTCACCGGGCGAGCGGACGCGCGCCGGGCTCGCGCTGCTCCAGGCGCGCGGTGTCAACGTCCTCGTGCTCGACGAGCCGACCAACCACCTCGACCTCGCGGCGATCGAGCAGCTCGAGCAGGCCCTCGAGTCCTACGACGGGACGCTCCTCCTCGTCACCCACGACCGCCGCATGCTCGACACGGTCCGCCTCGACCGGCACTGGCGGGTCGACGGCGGCCGCGTGATGGAGGCGTAGCCGCGCGAACCGCGCCCGGCGAGCCCCGGCCTCGTCCTCACGGACGAGGCCCAAGATCGTCCGTCGGCAGGATCTGGGAGCTCACGCGCGCTCGTAGCGTCGAATCCATGGCTACTACTCCTCTCATCTCCGCCGATCCCTCGGCATCGGACTCCGCTCGCGTGCGGTGGGGTGCCGTGACCGTCTTCGTCGTCGTGGCGTTCGGGCTGGCCTGGGCCATCGCCCTGCCGCTGTGGCTCGGTGAGGGTCTTGCGAGCCCGTTGGCGCTCGTCGTCGCAGCGGTGATCATGGTCGCCCCGGCCACTGCCGCGTTCATCGTGGTCGCGGCCACCCGGACCCCTCATCCCGCCGCCTTCCTGGGACTCACGAAGGGGGCGGGCTGGGGCCGCCTCGCCCGCTTCGGCCTCCTGGGCGCAGCAGGCGCGGTCCTCGTCTCCCTCGCGTCTCTTCTGGTGGCCGGCGCCGCCGGTCAGCTCTCACTGGGACTGTCGGCGGACGGGGCGAGTGCGCTGGTGGTCATGCTGGGCGCCACCCTGCTCGTCGGCGTCACGGCTGTCGGTGAGGAGATCGGCTGGCGGGGTTTCCTGCAGCAAGCCCTCGCTCCGCTCGGCACGTGGCCGTCGCTCATCCTGACCGGGATCTTCTGGGG
>CAKTZW010000152.1 GCA_934636065.1 uncultured Labedella sp. | reverse complement strand
GGGAGCGGCTGCTCACCGCCGGTCTCGCCCGCGATTTCGAGCAGCTTCGGCTCGACTTCCTGGCACGCTCGGGCGGCAGGGATCCGCTCGCCGCCGTCGATGACTGGGTCGCAGCGCATGGCGAGCAGGTCGATCAGTTCCGCAGCCTGGTCGCCCGCGCCCGCGCGGCGGCAGCGCCGACCTCGCCGATGCTCGCCCAGATCGGCAATCACGCGCGGGCCCTGCTCGCCCGCTGACACTGATACCTTCCCTCGGGAGGGTTTCAGCAGTCGACCCAGCGGCGGAGCAGATTGTGGTACACGCCGGTCAGCCGGATGGTGGTGGGATCGTCCTGCCCGTCGCGGCCGGCGATGTGCGCGACGCGGACGACGGCGTCTGGGCGACGCCCACCTTCGCGCGCACCGACGTCGCGACGCTCCGGCGCGAGCGCGAGCGCGTCCTGGACGAGGCCTTCGGGCCGCTCTCCGTCGTCGTCGACTACGACGACCCGGCCGAGCTGCCCGCTCTGGTCGAGGAGTTCTTCCCCGGCAACCTCACCGGCACGATCCAGACCTCCCAGGACGAGGACCCGGAGGGCTACACGGAGCTCGCCCAGGCGATCGCGGCGCACTCCGGTCGCGTGATCGTCAACGGCTGGCCGACGGGCGTGGCGGTGACGCCGGCGATGACGCACGGCGGCCCCTTCCCGGCGACGGTCGGCGGTGGCGGCACGTCGGTCGGCACCGCGGCGATCTCCCGGTTCCTCCGCCCCGTGACGTACCAGAACGCGCCGCAGGCGATCCTGCCGCCGCCCCTCCGGGACGACAACCCGTGGGGCGTCCCGCAGCATCGCTCGCCCGCCGGCGAGTCGCCCACGTGGGGGAGCCTCGATGGCGCGACGGCGGGGGACCGAGCGTGATCCGGAGCATCCTGTCCCTGCGGCCGGCGCCCGAACGGGTCGCCGAGGTGCTCGAGGTGTACCGCGACGCGGACATCCTGCAGTACTCGCTCGATCAGTCACGGGCCGTCGCGTCGGAGATCTCCGTCGCGACCGACGGGTCCGGGGAGATGGTCGTGACCGCCCTGTGGCCGGACCCCGAGGCGTACCAGGAGTGGCTCGACCACCCGAACCGCCGGAACGATCGCCTCGTGGCGATCCTCGACGGGGTCGAGGTGGGCTCCGCCCGGCTCTACGCCGTGGACCACGCCGTCACGAAGTAGTCCGGATCGAGGGTCTCGCCGGCGCGCACTGGCCGTGGTGCCGTCGCGCCCGGGAGGGACGATCCGAAATGCGTCCGTTACATAAGAGATAAACCGCTGTAATGCGAAGTGTGACATATTACTGGACAAGCACCACGGCGAGACTCATCCCGGCGTCCCGCTGACGACATAAGTGGAGGTAGCACAGTTGCACCAATCGAAGCTTCGCTCGTGGCGGCTCCCCGTCACCGCGTCCGTCCTGCTGCTCGGCGCCTCGGCGCTCACCGCGTGCGCGGGTGACGGCGGCAACGCCGGCTCCGGCTCGGAGGACGGCTACGAGATCGCCGTCCTGCTGTCCTCGAGCCAGAACGGCTACAACCAGGCCGTCGGCAAGGGCGTCCAGGAGATGGCCGAGGAACTCGACGCCGACATCAACATCACCCTCCTCGACGGGCAGTTCAACGCCGACACCCAGTTGAGCCAGATGGAGACGGCGGGAGTCGGCGACAAGTACGACGGCGTCGTCGTGGTGCCGTTCGACGGACCCGCGCTCGCCGCGGCCTTCCCGCTCGGCAACGGCATCCCCGTCACGACGGTGCTCAACCCGATCGGCCCCGACATCGAGGAGATGGAGCCGCAGGTCGAGGGCGTCGTCTCCACCGTGGCGGTCCCGGCCGGAGAGGCCGCCGCCAAGCAGGCGGAGGACGTCGTGAGCTACTGCGCCGACATCGACCCCTGCAAGGTCGTCCTGCTCGTCGGTCAGCTCAACGCTCCCCTCGACGTGACGCGCGAGGCCTCCTACCGCGAGGTGCTCGAGGCCGAGGACAACATCGAGATCGTCACGACGGTCGAGGGCAACTACGACCCCGACCAGTCCGCGACGACGATCACGAACGTCCTCCAGTCGACGCCCGACGTGAACGTCATCCTGTCGAACGCCGACCAGCAGACCAAGGGTGCCCAGATCGCGCTCGAGGACGCCGGCATCGACCCCGCGAGCGTCTACCTCACCGGTGGCGGCGGGACGACCGAGTCGATCCAGAACGTGCGCGACGGCATCTGGAAGGCCGACTACATCAACTTCCCCGTCTCGATGGGCGCCGCCGCGATGGAGCAGCTCTACAACCAGCTCACCGGCGGAGACGTCGAGAGCTGGGTGAACGCGGACGAGGTCGGCGAGGTCGAGCCGTACGCCACCAAGGAGACGCTCGACGAGACGCCCGACTACGTCGGGGAGTGGGAGGGCTAGACCGCCTCCCCTCCCTCGCCACAGCACGGATCGGATCCCATGGACACCACCACACCCATCGTCGGCCTCGTCGGAGTCTCCAAGCGCTTCGGCGGGACGCAGGCCCTCGACACCGTCGACCTCGAGTTGCACGCCGGCGAGGTGCACGCCCTCGTGGGCGAGAACGGCGCCGGCAAGTCGACCCTCGGGAAGATCGTCGCGGGCGTCTACGCCCCCGACTCCGGCGAGCTTCGCGTCGACGGGGAACTCGTGTCGAAGTGGGATCCGGTCCGTGCGCAGCGCTCGGGCGTCGTGATGATCGCTCAGGAGCTGTCGCTCGTGCGCGACCTCACGGTCGAGCAGAACGTCTTCCTCGGCGTCGAGAGCAGCACGCTCGGCGTCCTCCACCGCAACTCCTCCGCCCGCTTCGAGGAGCTCCGGGCGCTCGCCGACTTCGAGCTCGACGCGAAGGCGCGCGTCGGCGACCTGCGGATCGCCGACCAGCAGAAGGTCGAGATCATGCGGGCTCTCGCCCGCGATGCCCGCGTGATCGTCATGGACGAGCCCACCTCCTCGCTCACGGCGCACGAGACGGAGCGCCTGCACCGGCTCATCGTCCGACTGCGGGATCAAGGCCGCAGCGTCGTGTACGTCTCCCACTTCCTCGACGCCGTGCTCGAGGTCGCCGACACCGTCACGATCATGCGCGACGGCACGCGCGTGCGCACCGGCAGGGTCGCGGACGAGACCAAGGCGTCGATGGTGCAGGCGATGCTCGGCCGCGAGCTGGCCGTCACCTTCCCCGAGCGGCGACCGGCGGCGGACCCGGCGACGGAGCCCGTGCTCGTCGTCGACGGGATCGCGACGGACACCGGCGTCGAGGAGGCCTCCCTCGTCGTGCGACCCGGCGAGATCGTCGGGCTCCTCGGACTCGTCGGCTCGGGCCGCTCCGAGATCGCGCGGGCGATCGCGGGCACCGATCCCCTCACCGCCGGCTCGATCACCTTCCGCGGCGTCCAGCGGCGGAAGTGGTCGACGCGGCGGGCCATCGCGAGCGGTCTCGTCATGGTGCCGGAGGACCGGCACGCCCAGGGACTCGTGCTGCAGCGGAGCGTGCGCGAGAACATCTCGCTCGCCTTCCTCGACCGCTTCGCCACCGCCGGGATCATCCGGCCGGCTGCCGAGAAGCGCGAGGCCGGCGCGCTCGCGCAGGCGCTCGAGATGCGCCCTCCGCGCATCGGTCTCGACGTCGGCGGGCTGTCGGGCGGGAACCAGCAGAAGGCGCTGCTGGCCAAGTGGCTCATCGGCGACCCCGCCTTCGTGATCCTCGACGAGCCGACGCGCGGCGTCGACATCGGGGCGAAGGCGACGATCTACCAACTCGTCGCGGACCTCGCCGACCGCGGCGTCGGCGTCCTCCTCATCTCCTCGGAGCACGAGGAGGTCCTCGCCCTCAGCAGCCGCGCCTACACCGTGAGCAACGGCCGGATCGCGGGAGAGGTGGACCCCGCCGTCTTCGGTGTGAGCGACCTCCTCGCCCATCTCTTCTCAGTCGAACAGGAAATCGGAGCCATCGCATGACCAGCACCACCGTCCGACCGGCCGGGCCGCGGATCACGCCGGCCACGACACTCGCCTTCCTGCGCGACTACGCCGTGCTCATCCTGCTCGCCGCGCTCCTCATCGTGCTCGCGATCGCGACGCCGTCGTTCTTCACGTTCGCGAACATCGTCAACATCATCAACCAGAACACGCCCCTCGCGCTCATCGCCGTCGCGGGCACCTTCGTGATCATCTCGGGGTCCTTCGACCTCTCGACGGCGGCCATCTACGCGGTCGGGAGCGTCGGTGCGGCGTGGATCGCGATGGCCACGGGCAACGTCGTGCTCGGCCTGCTCGCCCCTCCCGTCATCGGACTCGCGCTCGGCATCTTCAACGGTCTCGCCGTCACCGTCCTGCGCGTGCACTCGTTCCTCGCGACCCTCGCCTCGAGCCTCATCTTCAAGGCCATCGCCGTGCTCATCACGGGCGGCTCGCTCATCCAGGTGACCCTCGACGGGTTCTCGGAGCTCGGCCGCGGTCGCGTCGGCGGGATCTTCTACACCGTCATCATCCTCATCGCGTTCGTCACGCTCATGTGGTTCCTCCTCAAGGGCACCGTGTTCGGTCGGCACGTCTTCGCCGTGGGCGGCAACCCGGACGCCGCGCACCTCTCGGGGGTGCGGGTGGACCGCACGCGCGTCATGGTGTTCGCGCTGAGCGGGCTCGCGGCCGGGATGGCCGCCGCGATCGGCGTCTCGCGGATCGCGTCCGGCCAGCCGCAAGCGGGCGCCGGGCTCGAGTTCGACGCGATCGCCGCGATCATCCTCGGCGGCACGAGCATCTACGGCGGCGTCGGAGCCGTGTGGCGCTCCGTCGCCGGAGTCTTCCTCATCGCGCTCATCGGCAACGGGTTCGACATCCTCGGGTTCAACCCGCAGATCAAGGACCTCGTGACGGGCGCCATCATCCTCGCGGCCGTCGGCCTCGCCGCCGCCGGCGTCAAGCGCCGCTGAGCCGCGACCCCTCCCTCCTCGAAAGGACCACCCATGTCAGAAAGAGTCCGCGTCGCGATCGACGTCGGCGGCACGTTCACCGACGTCGTCAAGCTCACCCCCGCCACCGGCGAACTGCGCTTCGAGAAGGTCCCGACCACGCCGTCGGCCCCGACGGAGGGTGTGCTCGACGGCTTCGCGAAGGCCGAGGCCGCGATGGAGGACATCGTGATGTTCAACCACGGCACCACCCTCGGCCTCAACGCCCTCCTCACGCGCACCGGTGCACGGACCGCGATCATCTCGACGGCGGGCTTCCGCGACGTCTACCTGCTCGGCCGCACCGACCGCGCCGAGATGTACGACATCCGCTACCGCAAGCCCGCCGCGCTCGTCGAGCGCGCCGACACCTTCGAGGTGATCGAGCGCAGCTACTTCGACGGGACCGTCGCGACGCCGCTCGACGAGGAGGACGCGCGTCGCGTCGCGCGACTCGTGGCCGAGGACGGGTACGCCTCCGTCGCCGTCGCGTTCCTGCACTCCTACGCGAACTCCGCGCACGAGTCGCGCATGCGGGAGATCCTCCGCGAGGAGGCGCCCGACGTCGACGTGACACTCTCGCACGAGCTCGCCCGCGAGTACCGCGAGTACGAGCGCACGAGCACGACCGTGCTCGACGCGTACATCAAGCCGATCGTCCGCGGCTACCTCGACGTGCTCGAGGGCGAGCTCGCGAGCAGCGGCTTCGCGGGTCGCT
>CAKTZW010000151.1 GCA_934636065.1 uncultured Labedella sp. | reverse complement strand
CTGCCCGGTGGTGCCGATCCCCGAGACGGCGACAGTGTCCGGAGCGTCCGCTGTCGATTCGCCCGACGCCTGATCCTGTTGTAGGATCGATGAGTTGCCTCCCCCGGGAGGGAACGATCCGGGTCTGTGGCGCAGCTGGTAGCGCACCTGCATGGCATGCAGGGGGTCAGGGGTTCGAGTCCCCTCAGATCCACCGGAGTTCAGAAGAGTAAAACCCCCGCGGCCGTGATGGTGCGGGGGTTTTCTCGTTCGCGGAGCGACCTGCTGCGTCCGTGTGCGTCAGGACGCGAGTGGCGTGCCTGGGTGGACCGGACGTAGCGCCGATGTCGGACGTCAGGTTTATCGTCGCGGCATGGGACGGATCATCTTCGACAGTGCAACGACCATCAACGGCTGGATCGCCGACGAGGACAACTCCCTCGCCTGGCTCTTCGCGGTGGACGGCGGCGAGCATCCCGACGACGGCCTCTTTCCGGCGGATGCGGTCGTCCTGGTCGAGGGCTCGACGACCTACGAATGGATCCTCGCCGAGCAGGACATCCTGACGCACCCCGAAAAGTGGCGGGAGTTCCACGGCGACAAGCCGACATACGTCTTCACGACGCGCGAGCTCCCCGTGCCGGACGGGGCCGACATCCGGTTCGTGTCGGGCGCCGTGTCAGAGGCCCTGCCTCGCATCCGCGAGGCAGCGGGCGACGGTGACATCTGGGTCGTGGGCGGGGGCGACCTCGCCGGGCAGTTCCTCGACGCCGGCGCCCTCGACGAGATCGCCCTGTCCGTCGCGCCCGTCGCGCTCACGGGTGGCGCCCCGGTCTTCCCGCGCCGGGTCGAATCCGACCGCCTGCGCCTCGAGTCCGCGACCGCCGTCGGACAGTTCGCTCGGCTCGTCTACTCGGTGCGTCCGGTGGAGCCCAGCTGACGCGAGCGCGTCGCCGGCGTCCTGGTCACCGGCGCGACGGCGGCGGCACGCTAGCGTTGAGGCGTGCAACGAGCCACTCGACCGAGCGTCATCCGACGGTTCCTGACCGGTGTCGGCCTCTTCTGGCGAGGTCTCGCGTTCTGGGGCAGGCGCCCGAGCCTCATGGCGCTCGGAGCGCTACCGGCCGTCATCGTCGGCCTCGTCATCGTCGCCGGACTGGTGACTCTCGGGTTCTTCCTCGACGAAGTCGCCGTCTGGCTGACGCCGTTCGCCGATGGCTGGGCCGAGGTGTACCAGGACTCGATCCGGCTGGCCGTGGGGGCCGCCGTCCTCGTCGCGGCCGTCCTGCTCGTGGTCGTGACGTTCACGGCCGCGACGCTCGCCGTCGGAGACCCGATCTACGAACGGATCTGGCTGCGCGTCGAACGGGACCTCGGCGGGTTCGACGAGCCGGCCGACGTGCCGTTCTGGACGGGGATCCGTCGTGCCGCCGCGTCGGGACTCCGACTCGTGGGATTCACGGCGGTAGCGGGGATCGTCGTGTTCGCGATCGGACTGATCCCGCTCGTCGGCCCGATCCTGGGCCCGGCGCTGGGCTGGATCGTCGGGGGATGGGCCGTCGCCCGGGAACTCCTGAGCCGGCCGGTCGAGGCCCGGGGGCTGGACGGGCGGCACGAGTCCCGCCTGCGCGCATCGGACCGCCCTCTCATCCTCGGATTCGGCCTCATGGTCTATGTCGTCTTCCTCATCCCGTTCGCCGCGATCGTGGCCATGCCGGCCGCGGTCGCGGGTTCCACACTGCTGTTCCGCAAACTCGTCTCGCCGATCGGGAATAGCTGAGGATTCCATTCACTTGAATTCGTTTGTGTCGGGACGGTCCCGGCGCGAACGAAGGAGATCCCCATGACCTCGACCTCGACGATCGACATCCCCGGCTACCGCGTCGGAACCTGGGCGCTCGACCCCTCGCACAGCGAGATCGGCTTCAGCGTCCGCCACCTCATGATCAGCAAGGTGAAGGGCGTCTTCGGCTCGTTCTCCGGCAGCTTCACCACCGCGGAGAACCCGACCGACTCGACCGCGACCGCCACGGTCGACGTCGCCTCGATCAACACGAAGGACGAGGGACGCGACGCGCACCTCCGCTCCGCCGACTTCTTCGACGTGGAGCAGTACCCGACCATCGAGTTCCGCTCGACCGGCGCTCGCGACGAGGACGGCGACCTCAAGGTCGACGGCGAGCTCACGATCAAGGGCGTCACCAAGACGGTGACCTTCGACTTCGACTTCGGCGGCTTCGGTCAGGACCCGTTCGGCAACTACAAGGGCGGCGCGACGGCGACCACCGTGATCAACCGCGAGGACTTCGGCCTCACCTGGAACGCCGCGCTCGAGAGCGGTGGCGTGCTCGTCGGAGACAAGGTGACGATCACGCTCGACCTGCAGGCCGTCCACCAGGGCTGACGTTTGCGTGGGCTCACCGAGGTGGGCTCGCCGCGTGGGCTCACTCGGAGCCCACGATCTCCTCTCGCACCCGTCGCAGGTCCTCGAGGAGCGAACCGATCAGGATCCAATGATCCGGGTTCGCGCTCGGGACCGCGACGGGTGCTGTGAGTAGGGGAGGCTCGGCCTCCTGCTGCGGCACCGTCCCGAGGCCGGTGTCGACCACCACACGCAGGTCATGGGCCGCGCGCTCCAGCTGCGACGCGATCTCACCGACGACAGGGTCATCGAGGAGTCCCGTCTCGTAGCCGTCGCGCACGCTGCGCGTCATTCCGACGACGCGGTGGACGAGCGGCGTGAGCCTCGCCAGCAAGGCCGCCGTCTCGACCACGGCGGGGCGCGCCGAGCCTCGCCGCGGGTTGAGGGCGAGGGACTCCTCGGCCTCGGTCACGGCGCGGAAGGCGGCCTCCCGCATCGGTCGCAGCAGTCGTGCCTCGATCATGAGGGACTCGAGTCGCGCGCGCTCGACCGGCGCGCGAAGCGCTGAGGCGAGGCCCTCGAGATGGTCCGCGATCGCGGAGCCGAGCAGATCGACCGAGGACCGCGCGGGTGCGATCGCGATCGGCGCCACGACGAGCGCGTTCACCACGACGGCCGTCGCCGCCCCGATGAGCGTCTCGACGATGCGGAGCGCCGCGTACTCGGGGGTCGCCGCACCGAGGGCGAGCACGAGCATGGCGCTGATCGCCACCTGGTTCGCCGAGGTCGGAGTGAGCCGGAGCGCCCACGCGGCGAAGATCGCGACGACGATCGCGACGATCACGATCCAGCTCGCCGATCCGAAGACGAGGGAGACCCCCGTCGCCACCGTCACACCGGCGACGACGCCGACACTGCGTTCGAGCGCCTTGGTGAGCGACTGGTTGACGCTCGGCTGCACGACGATGAGGGCGGCGACGGCGGCGAAGACCGGCAGCTCGCCGGGCAGCAGGACGCCGGCGATCACCCACGCGAGCACCGTCGCGATCGAGGTCTTCGTTGCCTGCAGCAGCGGGATCCGCGTCGTCGAGCGGACCGAGGCGGCGACAGCGAAGCGCCTCACGGCGCCGCCGGGTCCTCCACCGGCTCGATGAGCTCCGCGCCCGTGTTCGCGACGTTGCCGACGGCCTGGGAAACCGGGTGGAAGGCGACGTCCGCGACGACGGAGGTGCTCGCATCGAGAACGCGTTCGAGGAGCGCGGCGTCGCCTGACGTGCCGGGATCGATCCACGTCGGCGCGACGTCCTCGGTGAGCATGAGCGGCATGCGGTCATGGATGTCGGCGAGGGCACCGGCTGACGGTCGGGTCATGATGGACGTCGACAGCAGCCAGCGGTCCAGATCGTCGTCTGCTGCGCCGGGGACGCGCCACCACTCGTAGAGGGCGGCGAAGGAGAACAGGGCTCCGTCCTCGGGGTGGATGAAATACGGCTGCTTCCCGCTCGGACCCGTGCGCCACTCGTAGTAGCCCGTCGCCGGGACGATCGCACGGCGCTTCCGCACCGACTGGCGGAACGCCGGCTTGTCCGCGGCCGACTCGACGCGCGCATTGAACATGCGGGCACCGACCGACGGGTCCTTCGCCCAGGAGGGCACGAGCCCCCACCGGGCCGACTCGAGCCGCGTGACGAGGGTGCCGTCATCGTCCACCGTCTCCACGACGACCGGGATCTGCGTCGTCGGAGCGATGTTGAAGTTCGGCTCGGGCAGGTCTTCGGCGGCCCGGTCGACGTCGAAGATGGAGAGGAGCTCGTTCGACTCCTTCGCCACCACGAAGCGCCCGCACACGGCTCAGTCGATCCCGTACTGCGAGAGCTGCTCGAGCAGGCCGGCGCCGTCGGGCGCGTACACCCACGGCGCCGAGTCGCCGCTGTGCTCCTCGGCCTTCGACCGCCCACCGGCGAGGACCGCCTCGGAGGGCGACAGCTGACGAATGGCGACAGCGCGCACGTTCTCCGGGTGATTCGCGGCGAAGTCACCGTAGAGATCCTCGTCGTGCTGGCCGTCGTCGCCGACGAGCAGCCACTCGATGTCGGGGAACTCCTGGGCGAGACGCAGCAGGTTGGTGCGCTTGTGCTCGCGACCGGACCGGAAGATCCGCTCGGGCGTGGGCCCCCAGTCCGTCAGCAGGAGGGAGCCGTCCGGGTACAGGTTCCGGGAGAGGAACCGTGTCAGCGTCGGCGCGACGTTCCAGGCCCCGGTGGAGAGGTAGATGATCGGGGCGCCCTCGTGCTCGCGCATGATCCGGTCGTACATGACGGCCATGCCGGTGACGGGGGTGCGGGCGTGCTCGTCGAGGACGAACGTGTTCCACGCCGCGAGGAAGGGACGCGGCAGCGCCGTGACCATGACGGTGTCGTCGATGTCGGAGAGGATGCCGAAGCGGACCTCGGGGGCGACGATGAAGACGGGCGCCGTGATCGGCTCGGAACCGTCGGCGCTCAACGAGATCTCCTGCCACCCCGGCGGGAGCTCCGCCTCGACGACGGCGTCCACGAGTCCGCCCCGGTCGGCGACGACCCGGCTCTCCGTCTCGCCGATGCGCACCGTCACGGTGCTCGAGACGACGGGGATGCTCGTGAAGCTGCGCCAGCCGCGCACCGACCGCTCGGGTTCCTGCTCGTCCTCCGGCTTCGCCAGCACGACCCGGCAGAGGACGCGGACCCACGTCGTGGATCCATAGCCCGCAAAGGGGACGACCGTCGGGACGAGTCCGCGCTTCACGCCCCTCGCGTGTCGCCACGCGAGGATGCTGTCGTCGATTCGAGCGGCCCGGTGGAGTCGTTTCGCGAGCGCGGTGGTCGGCGCCGCATCGGTGATTTTCGCCACGGCCCCAGTCTTCCATGCGGTCGCCGCCGCGCAGACCCCTCGCCGTCAGTCGCGGTTCGCGGTATCGGCGTCCCGGCCCTCACCGACGTCCGTCTGCGCCGAGCGCCGCATGTGTCGCGCCTCGCGACGGGCGAGCACCTTCCTGACCACGATCACGAGCACGAAGAAGGCGATGATGACGCCCACGAACAGGTAACCGGCGTAGTGCAGCCGATCGGAGAGCTCCCGGTACCCTCCGGCGGCGGCCGAGCCGACGGAAACGTAGGCGAACGCCCAGATGATGCAGGCTGGCGCCGTCCAGGAGATGAATCGTCGATAGCTCATCCGGCTCATCCCGACCGTGAGGGGGATGAGCGAGTGCAGCACGGGGAGGAAGCGGGCGAAGAACAGCTGGTCGCCCGCGCCCTGCTCAGGGAACACGGCCAGCCGGCGGCCGGTCAGCGCCTCGCCCGACCAGCGCGGAAACGGAAAGCCTTCCGGCACGGCGGCGCTGCCGTAC
>CAKTZW010000150.1 GCA_934636065.1 uncultured Labedella sp. | reverse complement strand
GTGTATTCCCGTGCACGTGAGCGCACGACGCTGCGCGCGCACGGACCATCTCACCAGGAGGAATCTTGAACATCAATCGCAAAGCCGCGAGTGTCTTTGCCGTGATCGGGGCCGGCGCGCTGGTCCTGACCGGTTGCACTTCCGGCGGAGGGGGCGGCGAGGGTGGCAACGGGGGCGACTCCGCCATCATCAGCACCAACGGCAACGAGCCTCAGAACCCGTTGATCCCGACCAACACGACCGAGGTCGGCGGCGGAAAGATCGTCACCTCGATCTTCGCGGGGCTCGTCTCCTACACGGCAGAGGGCGAGATCGAGAACGACGTCGCCGAGTCGATCGAGTCCGAGGACTCGCAGCACTGGACGGTCACGCTCAAGGACGGCTGGGAGTTCACCGACGGCACGCCCGTCACCGCCTCCTCGTTCGTCGACGCGTGGAACTGGGGCGCGAACCCCGCCAACGCGCAGGGTGCCGCCTACTTCTTCGACAACATCGAGGGCTACACGCCGGCTCCGGCGGACCCCGAGGCCGAGCTGCCCGATGCTCCCGAGATGAGCGGCCTCGTGGTCGAGGACGACCTCACCTTCACGGTCGCGCTCACCGCGCCGGAGGCCGACTGGCCGCTCCGACTCGGCTACTCCGCCTACAGCCCGCTCCCCGAGGTCGCCTTCGAGGACATGGAGGCCTTCGGTGAGAACCCGGTCGGCAACGGACCGTACATGCTCGACGGTGAGGGTGCCTGGGAGCACGACGTCGCGATCGACCTCGTGACCAACCCTGACTACGACGGTGTCCGCAAGCCCGTCAACGACGGCCTCCGCATCGTGTTCTACGCGACGCAGGACGCGGCGTACGCCGACGTCCAGGGCGGCAACCTCGACGTGCTCGACGCCGTCCCGGACAGCGCGTTCGAGACCTACGAGGACGAGTTCGGCGACCGTGCGGTCAACCAGCCCGCCGCGATCTTCCAGGCCATCAACATCCCCCAGTACCTCGAGCACTGGACGGGTGAGGAGGGCAAGCTCCGTCGCGCCGCCGTCTCGATGGCGATCAACCGCGAAGAGGTCACCGACATCATCTTCCAGGGCACGCGTACGCCGGCCACCGACTTCACGTCGCCGGTCATCGACGGCTACTCCGAGGAGCTCGAGGGCTCCGAGGTGCTCGAGTACAACCCGGACGAGGCGAAGCGCCTCTGGGCTGAGGCCGACGCGATCGCGCCGTACGGCGACACCGTCTTCGACATCTCGTACAACGCCGACGGCGGCCACCAGGCCTGGGTCGACGCTGTCACGCAGAGCATCGCCAACACCCTTGGCATCAACGCCGAGGGCAAGGCCTACCCGACCTTTGCCGAGGCCCTCGGCGACCGCGAGGGCCAGAAGCTGACCGGTGCCACCCGCGCCGGATGGCAGGCCGACTACCCCTCGCTGTACAACTTCCTCGCGCCGAACTACCTCACGGGTGCCGGCTCCAACTACGAGGGCTACAGCAGCGAGGAGTTCGACAACCTGATCCGCGAGGGAAGCGTCGCTCCCACCGTGGAAGAGGCGAACGAGCTCTACCAGCAGGCGCAGGAGGTGCTGCTCCAGGATCTGCCCACGATCCCGCTGTGGTACTCCAACGTCAACGGCGTCTCCGCTGAGACCGTCGACAACGTGGTCTTCGGCTGGGACTCCGTCCCGCTGTACCACCAGATCACCAAGGGCTGATTCAGGGCGTACCCTGTATTAGTTCTGACTCCCGGTGTCCGGGGCGCGCACGCGCCCCGGACACCGCGGTGAGTAGGCTCTTTCCCTCCCTCATGATTGCGATCCTCATGCTTTCGACTCCTGGCGCGGACATCTGATGCTCTGGTACGTCGGTCGACGACTCCTCCAGCTGATCCCCGTCTTCTTCGGGGCCACGTTCCTCATCTACTTCATGGTCTTCTCCCTCCCGGGGGACCCGATCGCGGCGCTCTTCGGCGACCGCCCGCCGTCGCAGGCGGTCATCACGGCGCTGCGGCAGCAGTACCACCTCGATGAGCCGTTCATCGTGCAATACCTCTACTACGTCGGCGGCATCCTGACCGGCGACCTCGGCACGACCTACTCCGGTCGTCCCGTCTCCGACCTGCTCGCCTCGGCGTTCCCGATCACCTTCCGGCTCGCGATGCTCGCCCTCGCCTTCGAAGCGGTCGCGGGCATCCTCGTCGGTCTCATCGCGGGGCTCCGCAAGGGCAAGCTCTTCGACGCGAGCGCCCTCGTCGTGAGCCTCCTGCTCATCTCGGTGCCGACGTTCGTGCTCGGCTTCGTCTTCCAGTACGTCTTCGCCATCCAGCTCGGCTGGTTCCGGACCACCGTGGGTCCCGGCGCCCCGATCCAGGACCTCATCCTCCCGGCCCTCGTGCTCGCGTCGGTCTCGTTCGCCTACATCGTCCGTCTCACGCGAGGAAGCGTGTCGGACAACGTGGGCGCCGACTTCGTGCGCACGGCGACGGCCAAGGGACTGTCGCGACCGCGCGTGGTCCGCGTGCACATCCTGCGGAACTCGATGATCCCCGTCATCACGTTCCTCGGCGTGGACATCGGCTCGCTCATGGTCGGCGCGATCGTCACGGAGGGCATCTTCAACATCAACGGCGTGGGTGGAACCGTCTACAAGGCGGTCCAGCTCGGTGAAGGACCGACGGTCGTCTCGTTCGTCGCGGTCATGGTCATCGTCTACATGCTCGCCAACCTGCTCGTGGACCTGCTGTACGCGGTCCTGGACCCGAGGATCCGTTATGCCAAGTAGCAACCCGCAGCGCGACGGCCACTTCGTCGCCGACGTCGAGGAGACGCCCGTCGGCGCCGTGGACTCGTTCGACGAGTCCTCGAAGGTCCGCACGACGTGGTCGGACGCGTGGGAGTCGATGCGCAAGCGCCCCATGTTCTGGATCTCCGCCGTCCTCATCCTGTTCGTCGTGATCGTGGCGGCGTTCCCGCAGCTGTTCTCCCACACGGATCCGGCGCGCGGCTGCCTGCTGCCCGACAGCAACGGCGGTCCGGAGGCCGGTCACCCGTTCGGCTTCACCCGTCAGGGCTGCGACGTCTACGCGCGTGTCGTGTTCGGCGCCCGGGCGTCGCTCCTCGTCGGCCTGCTGGCGACCATCATCGTGACGCTCGTCGGCACGGTGCTCGGTGCCGTCGCGGGCTACTACGGCGGCTGGTTCGACTCGATCCTGTCCCGCGTCGGCGACGTCTTCTTCGCCATCCCCACCGTGCTCGGCGCGATCGTCCTCATGTCGGTCCTCCCGACGCGTGACCCGCTGACGGTCGCCCTCGTGCTGTCGCTCTTCGCGTGGCCGCAGATCGCCCGCATCATGCGCGGCGCCGTGCTGTCGGCGAAGAACGCCGACTACGTGCTCGCCTCCACCGCGCTCGGGGTCTCGCGACTGCAGATCCTCGTGCGTCACGTCGTCCCGAACGCGATCAACCCCGTCATCGTCGTCGCGACGACGTCGCTCGGCACGCTCATCGTGGCGGAGGCGACGCTGTCCTTCCTCGGCATCGGTCTGCCCACGTCGATCATGTCCTGGGGGAATGACATCGGCCAGGCGCGCACGTCCGTGCAGACCGCGCCGATGGTCCTGTTCTATCCCGCCGCCGCGCTGTCCGTCACCGTGCTGTCGTTCCTCCTCATGGGCGACGTCGTGAGGGACGCGCTCGACCCGAAGGCGAGGGCCCGTCGATGACCGGCCAGACGACAGTTTCCGCTGCCGAGTCCACCACGGACTCCGCGGCCGCTCCGCTCCTCGAGATCCGTGACCTCGAGGTCGGATTCACCACGCAGCGCGGGTTCGTGCCCGCCGTCCGCGGGGTCAACCTGTCCCTCGGGCAGGGCGAGACGCTCGCGATCGTGGGGGAGTCCGGCTCGGGCAAGTCCACGACGGCGCAGGCGATCATCGACCTGCTCCCGGGCACCGGGCGGGTCACCGCCGGTCAGATCCTCTTCGAGGGCCGCGACCTCACGTCGATCTCGTCCCGCCAGATGCAGGACGTCCGCGGCCGACTGATCGGCTACGTCCCGCAGGACCCGATGTCGAACCTCAACCCGGTGTGGAACATCGGGTTTCAGGTCGAGGAGGCCATCAAGGCCAACGGGGTCGCTCAGGGCAAGGCGGCGCGCACGCGCACGATCGAGGTGCTCAAGGAGGCCGGTCTCGCCGACGCCGACGAGCGCCTCAAGCAGTACCCGCACCAGTTCTCCGGCGGCATGCGGCAGCGCGTCCTCATCGGGATCGGACTGTCGTCGCGTCCGAAGCTGCTCATCGCGGACGAGCCGACCTCGGCGCTCGACGTCACGGTGCAGCGCACGATCCTCGACCACCTCGAGACGCTCACGCGCGACTACGGCACGTCCGTCCTGTTCATCACCCACGACCTCGGGCTCGCGGTCGAGCGGGCCGAGCACCTCGTCGTGATGTACAAGGGCAAGGTCGTCGAGGCGGGACGCTCGAAGGACATCCTCGCGAACCCTCTGCACCCCTACACGCAGAAGCTCGTGTCGGCGGCGCCGAGCCTCGCCTCGCGTCGCATCCAATCCGCGCGGCGGCCGGAGACGACCGAGCACATGGACATCGCCGCCATCGGTGCGAAGGACGACGTCCTCATCGCGCGCGCCGACGAGCGCGAGACCACGACGGCTCCCGACATCATCACCGTCGAGAACGCGTCGAAGGTCTACCAGATCCGTCAGGGCGGCTTCAAGACGAAGGAGCTCAAGGCCGTCGACGACGTGTCCTTCTCCATCGCGCGCGGGACGACGACGGCGATCGTGGGGGAGTCCGGCTCGGGCAAGTCCACGGCGGCGAAGCTCGTGCTCAAGCTCGAGGAGATGACCTCGGGGTCGATCCGGTTCGACGGGAAGGAGATCGGCTCGCTCTCCGGCGCGGACCTGCTGTCCTTCCGCCGCCGCGTCCAGCCCGTTTTCCAGGACCCGTACGGCTCGCTCGACCCCCTCTACAGCGTGGGTCGCACGATCGAGGAGCCGCTCGTCACCCACGGCGTCGGCGACAGGGCGTCGCGGCGAGCGCGGGTCCTCGAACTGCTCGAGCAGGTGGCGTTGCCCGCCTCGACGGTGAACCGCTACCCGAACGAGCTGTCCGGCGGTCAGCGGCAGCGGATCGCCGTCGCCCGAGCCCTCGCGCTCAAGCCCGACGTCATCGTCCTCGACGAGGCGGTGTCGGCGCTCGACGTGCTGGTCCAGGGGCAGATCCTCGACCTGCTCACCGACCTCCAGGCCGAGCTCGGGCTGACGTATCTCTTCATCACGCACGACCTCGCCGTCGTGCGACTTATCGCCGACAACGTGTGCGTGATGCAAAAGGGCCGTATCGTAGAGGCTGCGACGACTGATGAGGTGTTCGACAACCCGCAGCAGGAGTACACCCGCAAGCTCCTCGAAGCCATCCCGGGTGCCAACTTCCACTTCGGCCGTTAGCAGCCGTCTTCCCGTCGCCACCGTGGGCACATCCCACGGTGGCGACGGTCTTTCCGCGCGGACCTCGCGCCTGAACCAGGGATAACAATCATGGCAATTGCCACCCGAAACGACCTCCGCAACGTGGCGATCGTCGCACACGTTGACCACGGCAAGACGACCCTCGTCGACGCGATGCTCCGCCAGACGAACTCGTTCGAGGCGCACGCTCACCTCGAGGACCGTGCGATGGACTCGAACGAGCTCGAGCGCGAGAAGGGCATCAC
>CAKTZW010000149.1 GCA_934636065.1 uncultured Labedella sp. | reverse complement strand
CGACAACTGGATCGCCGCCGTCCTCGTCGTGGTGGTCGGCGCCGCCGTCACCCTCGGCCAGCTCGCGTTCCTCCAGGTCGGTCCGTTCGAGGCGGCCGCCTCGCCGTCGCCGTCGCCGTCGGCCAGCGGCGACGCCGCCCCCGCCGTCGAGTTGCCCTCGCCCGACTTCGCGGAGGACCGCACCTGGACGGGCACGATGACGATCAACGACGTCCCCCTGTCGATCTCGCTCGACGGCGCGGCGGCACCGCAAGGCGTCTCCGCCTTCGTCGCGCTGACCCAGGCCGGCTTCTACGACGGCCTGTCCTGCCACCGGCTCACGGACTCGAGCGATTTCGCGGTGCTGCAGTGCGGCGACCCGGAGGGCACCGGCAATGGGGGCCCCGGGTTCAGCTACGGCCCCGTCGAGAACGCCCCGGAAGCGGACGAGTATCCTGCCGGAACGATCGCGATGGCTCGCCAGCGGGACAACGGCGAGAGCATGGGGAGCCAGTTCTTCATCGTGTACGAGGACTCGATCATCCCGTCGGACGCCGCCGGCGGTTACACCGTGCTCGGCACCGTCACGGACGGCCTCGACGAACTCCGATCGACCGTCACGGACGCCGGGATCGCCGAGGGCACCGAGAGCACGCCCGCCGTGCCGACGACTATCACCTCCGTAACGGTTCAGTAGGCACTCCTCCGGCACGGACGCGCTCCGTAATAGGCTGGGTCCGATTCTCTCCACGGCCGCACGCATGCGGTCGCAAGCGACAAGGGTGATGCACGTGAGCACGTCTGCCGAGCAGGAATGGGGCCGCGTCGACGACGACGGCACCGTCTACGTCCGCGAGGGCGAGGACTGGCGCAGCGTCGGGCAGTTCCCCGACGGCACGCCCGAGGAGGCTCTCGCCTACTTCCAGCGGAAGTACACGGACCTCGCCGGTCAGGTCGTCCTGCTCGAGCAGCGCGCCCGCCGCGGCGCACCCGCCGCCGACGTCGCCCGGGGCGTCGCACGGCTGAAGGCCGAACTCGCGTCGCCGAACGCCGTCGGGGACATCGAGTCGCTCCGCACGCGCGTCGCCGCCCTCGACACGACGGTGAGTGAGCTCGGCGAGCAGCAGTCGGAGGCCGCCAGCGCCCAGCTCGAGCAGGCCGTCGCGGAACGCACCGCGATCGTCACCGAGGCGGAGGCGCTTGCCGCTCTCGACCCGGCGAAGGTGCAGTGGAAGCAGGCGACGGAGAAGCTCAACGAGCTCTTCGCACGCTGGCAGGCGCACCAGCAGACCGGGCCGAAGCTCCCGAAGAACGAGGCGAACGAGCTCTGGAAGCGGTTCCGCACCGCCCGCACCACGATCGAACAGCACCGCCGCACCTTCTTCGCGGAGCTCGACTCGGTTCACCGCGACGCGAAGTCGCGGAAGACGCGCCTCATCGAGCAGGCCGAGGCGCTCGTCCCGAAGGGCAGCGACGGGGTCCCCGGCTACCGGGAGCTCCTGGACGAGTGGAAGCGGTCGGGCCGGGCGGGCAAGAAGACCGACGATGCACTGTGGGCGCGGTTCAAGGCCGCCGGTGACGCGATCTACCAGGCCAAGGCCGCCGTCGACGCCGCCGAGAACGAGGAGTACTCCGCCAACCTCGAGGTCAAGCTCGCGCTCCTGGAGGAGGCGGAACCGCTCCTGCAGGAGAAGGACGTGGAGGCGGCGAAGAAGGCGTTGTCGTCCATCCAGCGCCGCTGGGACGCCGCCGGCAAGGTGCCGCGCGACCAGGTCAGGGTCGTCGAGGACCGCCTCCGTCGCGTCGAGACGGCCGTGCGCGCGCTCGAGGACGAGCAGTGGCGGAAGAACAACCCGGAGACCAAGGCGCGCACGCAGGGCCTCGCGTCGCAGTTGAGCTCGGCGATCGAGAAGCTCGAGGCCGACCTCGAGGCGGCTCGTTCCGCCGGGGACTCCCGCGCGGAAGCAGAGGCCCGCGAGGCGCTCGAGGCGCGGAAGGCGTGGCTCGACGCCATCGGCTGACGGAGCCGTTCCCCAGGAGCGATCACCGGACCTCTCGTCCACAACCGACGGGAGGCGCGGCCGGCGCGGGACGCCGTTCGCGCATCCTGTCGTCCATGTCGCGTCCTCTCCTCCCCTCCCTGTTCATCGGCGGTCATGAGTTCTCGCTCGCCGAGCTCTCGGCCGCCCGGCTCGACGGCGAGCTCGTCGGCGTCGGCCATGCCTTCGCCGCCATCGGGGAGTGCGTCGACCATCGACACCGTGCCGCTTCGCTCGCGGCCGACGTGCCGCCCGGCAGCACCGTCGTCGGTCGCAGCGCCGCGTGGCTGTACGGCGGAAGCGGCCCGGCGCCTCGGCGCCTCGAACTCGGGGTGGCCGGTCCGGCGACCCGATGGGCCACCCCGTTCCGCTCCATCCGGTCGATGCGCATCCGCCCGGAGCACCGGGAGCGCCTCGGCATCGCCGGCGCCTCTGTCGCGGCGCTCTCTCCCGTCTCCACGGTCATCGATCTCGCGAGGATCTCCGGCAGACCCGGCGACGAGCGCCTCGTCTCCGCCGTGATGGCGCGGCTCGCCCTCTCCGCAGACGACGTGTTCGCGGTCCTCGACGACTGGACCCACCTGCCCGGCAAGCAGGCGATCGCCGAGCGACTCGAGAACGCCCTCGGCCTCAGCCGCCGTTGACGCGGTAGACGTCGTACACGGCGTCGATGCGCCGCACCGCGTTGAGCACGCGCTCGAGATGGGTCGTGTCGCCCATCTCGAAGACGAACCGGCTGATCGCGAGCCTGTTGTTCGAAGTCGACACCGTCGCCGACAGGATGTTCACGTGGTGCTCGCTCAGCACGCGCGTCACGTCCGAGAGCAGCCCGGCGCGATCGAGCGCCTCGACCTGGATCTGCACGAGGAACACGCTCTTCGAGGTGGGGGCCCACTCGACGTCGATCATCCGCTCCGGCTCCTGGAGGAGCGACTGCACGTTGTGGCAGTCGGACCGGTGCACGGACACCCCGGTCCCCCGCGTCACGAAGCCGACGATGTCGTCGCCCGGGACCGGCGTGCAGCACTTCGCGAGCTTGACGAGGATGTCCGGAGCGCCGCGGACGAGGACACCCGAGTCGCTGTCGGGCAGGGGCCGCGTCCGGCCGCGCACGGGGAAGTCGAGCGCCGCCGGGTCGTCGGCGTCCGTCTCGCCCTGGATGAGCGCCGCGACCTTCTCGAGCACCGACTGGGTGGAGATATGGCCCTCACCGACCGCGGCGTAGAGCCCGGACACGTCCTCGTAGCGCAGTTGCGACGCGACCTCGGCGAACGAGTCCTGGTTCATGAGCTTCTGCAGGGGCAGGTTCTGCTTCCGCATCGCACGGGCGATCGCGTCCTTGCCCTGCTCGATCGCCTCGTCGCGACGTTCCTTCGTGAACCACTGGCGGATCTTGTTCCGCGCCCGCGGGCTCTTGACGAAGTTGAGCCAGTCCTGGCTCGGTCCCGAGTCGGGGTTCTTCGACGTGAACACCTCGACCACGTCGCCGCTGTGGAGCTCGGATTCGAGCGGGACGAGTCGGCCGTTCACCTTCGCGCCCATCGTGCGGTGCCCGACCTCGGTGTGCACCGCGTAGGCGAAGTCCACAGGAGTCGCGCCGGCGGGAAGACCGATGACCCGGCCCTTCGGGGTGAAGACGTAGGTCTCCTTCGCCCCGATCTCGAAGCGGAGCGAGTCGAGGAACTCGCCCGGATCGGCCGTCTCGGCCTGCCAGTCGGAGATGTGCGCGAGCCAGGCGAGGTCGGTCTCGGACGGGGCTCCCCCGCCCTTCGTCCCGTTCATCCGCTCCTTGTACTTCCAGTGCGCCGCGACACCGTATTCGGCGTGCTGGTGCATCTCGTGGGTACGGATCTGGATCTCGACCGACTTTCCGCCGGGCCCGATCACGGTCGTGTGGAGCGACTGATACAGGTTGAACTTCGGCGTCGCGATGTAGTCCTTGAAGCGACCGGGCAGCGGCGTCCAGCGGGCGTGGATGGACCCGAGCACGGCGTAGCAGTCGCGCACGCTCCCGACGAGCACGCGGATGCCGACGAGGTCGTAGATGTCGTCGAAGTCGCGACCGCGCACGATCATCTTCTGGTAGATCGAGTAGTACTGCTTCGGTCGGCCGACGACCTTGCCGCGAATCCGAAGCCCCTTGAGGTCCTCGCCGACGGCGTCGATGACGTTCTGGACGTACTCCTCGCGCTGCGGGGTGCGCTGGCGCACGAGGCTCTCGATCTCGGCGTAGATCTTCGGGTGGAGCACCGCGAACGAGAGGTCCTCGAGCTCCCACTTGATCGTCTGGATACCGAGCCGGTGCGCGAGCGGCGCGTAGATCTCCAGGGTCTCGGTGGCCTTGCGCACCGCGGACTCGGGCTTGACGAAGCCCCACGTGCGGGCGTTGTGCAGCCGGTCCGCCAGCTTGATGATGAGCACCCGGATGTCCTTCGACATCGCGACGATCATCTTGCGGACGGTCTCGGCCTGGGCGCTGTCTCCGTACTTGACCTTGTCGAGCTTCGTGACGCCGTCGACGAGCATCGCGATCTCGTCGCCGAAGTCGGCGCGCAGATCGTCGAGCGAGTACTCGGTGTCCTCGACCGTGTCGTGTAGGAGCGCGGCCGCGATGGTCTTGGCTCCGATGCCCAGATCGGCGAGGATCTGCGCGACGGCGACCGGGTGGGTGATGTACGGCTCACCGCTCTGACGCTTCTGCCCTCGGTGCGCCCGCTCGGCGACTGCGTACGCGCGCTCGATGATCGAGACGTCCGCCTTCGGCTCGTGCATGCGCACGGTGCGCACGAGGCGATCGACCGCCCCGGCGGGCTGCGCCCGGGAGAAGATCCGGGGCACGAGGCGGCGCAGTGAGGCGGTCTGTGACGGAGTCGTCTCTGTCATCGCCCGCACCACCTCTCCGTACCGAGGTTACTCTGCGTCGACGGGTGCGTCGGCCACGGCGGGGCGGACGGCCGGTGTCGATCGGGCCCGAACCGCGAGGATCCGCTTGTCGCGCTTCGCGATCTCGGGCTCGCGCTCCCGGAAGAGCGCATAGAGCGGCGCCGCGACGAAGATCGTCGAGTACGTCGCCACGAGGATGCCCACGAGCAGCGACAGCGAGATGTCGCGCAGCGTCTCGGCGCCGAGGACGAAGTCGCCGATCACGAGGATCGCCGCGACCGGCAGCGCGGCCACCACCGAGGTGTTGATGGAACGCACGAGGGTCTGGTTCACCGCGAGGTTGACCGACTCCGCGAAGGTGCGCGGAGAGTCCTCGCCGTCCTCCGACGTATTCTCACGGATCTTGTCGAACACGACCACCGTGTCGTACAGGGAATACCCGAGGATCGTCAGGAAGCCGATGACGGCCGCCGGGGTGATCTCGAACCCACTCAGCGAGTACACCCCGAGCGTGATGATGAGCACGTCGAACAGGGCGATGATCGCGGCGGCGGACATCTTCCACGTGCGGAAGTAGATCGCCATGATCGCGAACGTCAGCACGAGGAAGATCACGAGACCCGTGAGGGCCTGCCGGGTGACGTCCTGACCCCACGACGCGCCGATGAAGGACGTGTTGACCTCACCCGTCGAGACGCCGTAAGCGTCCGCGAGGGCCGCCGTGACGGCCGTCGTCTCGTCGGGCGTGAGCTGGTCGGTCTGGACGCGGACGGCCGACTCCCCGACCGTCGAGACGCGTGCGACGGCGTCCGGAGCCGCGGTCGCGACGGCCTCAGTCGCGATGTCCTGGTC
>CAKTZW010000148.1 GCA_934636065.1 uncultured Labedella sp. | reverse complement strand
ATGATCGCGCTCCCGCTGGCTGTCCTGGTGCTCGTCGCAGCCGTCCTGTCGACCAAGTTCATCAGCCGGGACGAGGTGGAGGCCGCCGGCCAGGAGCAGCGGTTCGACCCCGCCGCGTACGCGGACGAGCGCTTCGAGAGCGAGATCGTTCCGCAGGTGCAGGACGACGCGATCGACCTTCCGACGCTCCTCGCGGATCTCGCGGACGGAGCAGACGAGGCCGACTTCGGGAACTCTCCGGGGTCGGGCAGCGCCTACAGCTTCCCGGTCGAGTTCAGCGGCGTGGCGGGCGAACTCAGCGGAACGGTCCTGCCGATCACCGTCGAGGGCGTCTCCTCGGACGTCACCGTCCAGGTCCAGGTGGGCCCCGCTCTGAACGGCACCGCCCTGCGTGACGTGACGGGGACGGTGTCGTTCAACGAGTTCACGAACCAGCTCGAGTTCCAAGAAGTGGCGACGGAACTAAACAACAAGGTGCGTGAGGGCGTGCTCGCCGACGTCGACCCCGCCTCGCTCGCCGGCAAGACGATACGAGTGGTCGGAGCCTTCACCGCGGTGAACCCCGCGCTCGTCTCCGTCGTCCCCGTCGAACTCGAGGTCTCGCCGTGACGCTCGTCGACACCTCGACCGACTCCGTGGTGATGCGCGCCCGTGGGATCACGAAGGTCTACGGCGTCACGCGGGCCCTCAAGGGCGTGGACTTCGAGGTGCGACGGGGAGCCGTCACCGTTCTCTTCGGCGAGAACGGTGCGGGGAAGTCGACGCTCATGAAGATCCTCTCGGGCGTCGAGACGCCGACCAGCGGCGTGCTCGAGCTCGATGGCGAGGAGATCGTGCTGGCCGACACGGTCGACGCCTCGCGACGAGGAATCGCGATCATCCACCAGGAGCTGAGCCTCGCCCCCAACCTGTCCATCAAGGACAACATCTACATGGGACGGGAACTCGTCCACCGCGGCGTCATCGTCGACGACAAGGCCGAGACGCAGCACACCCGTCGACTGATGAAGCGGCTGGCGGAGGACCTCGAGCCGCGCACCCTCGTCGAGGACCTCCGACTCGGGCAGCAACAGGTCGTCGAGATCGCGAGAGCGCTCGCCGGCGACGCCCGCGTGCTCATCATGGACGAGCCCACCTCGGCTCTCAGCGGCAGCGAGGTCGAGGTGCTGTTCGCGCTCATCCGAGAACTCACGGCGACCGGAGTGGCGATCGTCTACATCTCGCACCACCTCGAGGAGGCGCTCGAGATCGCCGACCACGCCGTGGTCTTCCGGGACGGCGACCTGGTGGCGCAGGGTGAGCGTGACGAGATCGATCTGGACTGGGTCGTGTCGAACATGGTCGGCCGCCCGACGGACGACCTCCAGCCCGACCTCCTCGACGAGTTCGGACCGGTCGCGCTCCGGCTGCGCGGCGTCACCGTCGCCGACCCGTCCAACCCCTCGCGGCTCGCGGTCGACGGCATGGACCTCGACGTGCGGGAAGGAGAGATCGTCTGCCTGTACGGCCTCATGGGCGCCGGACGCACGGAACTGCTCGAAGCCCTCGCCGGTCGGGTCCCGATTCAGAGCGGCACCGTCGACGTGCACGGTGTCACCCTGAAACGGGAGTCGGTCGCCGAGCGGATCCGGATGGGCCTCGCGCTCGTTCCGGAGGATCGCCAGCGCGACGGACTGGTGCAGACGATGAGCGTCGGACAGAACGGCAGTCTCGCGAGCCTGCTCGACTACGTCACCGGCGGAGTCATCTCCCGTTCGAAGGAACGAGGGGCACAGGACCGCGCCATCTGTGACGTCCGGGTGAAGACCTCGGGGCCGGACGCCGCCATCACCTCGCTCTCGGGCGGCAACCAGCAGAAGGTGGTCATCGGCAAGGTGCTGCTCACCGAGCCTCGTGTGATCCTGCTCGACGAGCCGTCGCGCGGCATCGACGTCGGCGCGAAGGCGGAGATCTTCGCGCTCATGGCGCGCGAGGCACGCCGTGGGCTCGCGGTGCTCTTCGCGACCTCCGAGGTCAGCGAGGCCCTCACCGTCTCCAACCGCATCATCGTGATGTCGAAAGGCCGGGTCGTGCGCGAGCTCGCCTCCGAGACCGCGACGCGCGACGACCTCATGTTCGCCTCCGGAGAGGCGACCGACGACGAACACCCGAGGAGCGACACCGCATGAACGCCCGCCCGCCCGCCCGACCCGCCGAGACGGCGAAAGCGCCGAAGACACTGTTCGGTCGCGAGGTCGATCCGCTCTCCCTCCTCCTCGAGGGGCGCGCGTTCATCGCCCTCATCGTGCTCATCATCATCTTCGCGTTGCTGTCCGACTCGTTCCTGACCTTCAACAACCTCGTCACGATGACCAAGCACGTGGCCTACAACGCGATCCTCGCTCTCGGAATGCTGTTCGTCATCCTCAAGGGCGGCATCGACCTCTCGGTCGGCTCGACGGTCGGGCTGTCGGGAGTGGTCGCCGGAACCCTGCTGCAGGGGTGGAACCTCACTCTCTTCGACATCGTCGTCTACCCGCAGGTGTGGGTCGTCGTCCTCGCCTCGCTCACGGTCGGCACCCTCGTCGGACTCATCAACGGGGTGCTCGTCACGCGCTTCAACGTGGCGCCGTTCATCGCCACCCTCGGCATGCTGTACGTCGCGCGCGGCGCCGCCCTGCTGATATCCGACGGCACCACGTATCCGCGTCTCGCCGGCAGCCCCGAACTGAACAACGAGGGCTTCCTCCTGCTCGGCGGGGGGCGCATCCTGACGATTCCCACGGCCATCTGGATCATGATCGCCTTCGCCGCCGTGGCGGCCTTCGTCCTCACGAAGACGCCGTTCGGCCGCTGGGTCTACGCCGCCGGCGGCAACGAGCGGGCCGCCGCGCTGTCCGGCGTCCCCGTGCCGAAGGTCAAGCTGCGCGTCTACATGATCAGCGGCTTCTGCGCCGCGACCACGGGACTCATCATCAGTTCCGAACTGACGAGCGCCGCACCTCAACTGGGGGAGACCTTCGAGCTGAACGCCATCGCCGCCGTCGTCATCGGCGGCGCCGCCCTCACCGGAGGACGGGGCAACGTGCGTGGCGTGCTCATCGGTGCCTTCGTGATCGGCTTCCTGAGCGACGGTCTCGTCCTGCTCGGTGTGTCGACGTTCTGGCAGACCACCATCAAGGGCGCCGTCATCATCCTCGCGGTCATGCTCGATCAGGCCCAGCAGCGCGTCAAGCGCTCGAAGAACGCGGCCCTCGCCGCGGCGAATCGAAGCTCGACCGACGAACCATCGCCCGCACCCGCGGCGTGAGCAAGACCGTGGAAGCCGTCCGAGCGTCCACGCACCAAGAGAGACCGACGAAAGGAAAGTACATGCGACGCAGGATCATCGCTGCTGCTGCGGCGACACTGATCACCTTCGGGATGGCGGGTTGCGCCTCGGGTGGAGAGGGAGGCGACGGCGAGGCCGGCGGGCTCATCTCGATCATCACGCCGTCGGCCGACAATCCGTTCTTCAAGGCCGAGGCGGACGCCGCGGCGGCCGAGGCCGAGGAGTTGGGCTACGAGACGGCCATCTCCTCCCACGACGACGACCCCAACCGGCAGAGCGAGCTCATCGACGCCGCGATCAGCAACGGCGCGAAGGCCATCATCCTCGACAACGCGGGAGCCGACGCCTCGATCGGTCCCATCACGAAGGCGACGGAGGCGGGTGTCCCCGTCTTCCTCATCGACCGTGAGATCAACGAGACCGGCATCGCGAAGTCGCAGATCGTCGCCAACAATGCTCAAGGCGCCGCGGCCGTCGCCGAGGAGTGGGTCGCTGCTCTTCCCGATGGCGGGAAGTACATCGAGCTCACGGGCAAGGAGTCCGACACCAATGCCGGAGTGCGCTCCGACGCCTTCGCCTCCGTCATCTCGCAGTACCCGAACCTGGAGCAGGTCGCGAAGGAGACGGCCAACTGGAACCAGGACGAGGCCTTCAACAAGATCGAGACGCTGTTGCAGCGGGATCCCGACATCCAGGGCATCATCGCCGGCAACGACACCATGGCGCTCGGCGCCGTGGCCGCCGTGGACGCGGCCGGTCTCACCGGCAAGGTCGTGATCGCCGGCTTCGACGGCAGTCCCGACGCCGTCGCCGCGATCGAGGAGGGCACCCTCCTTGCCACCGGCCTGCAGCCGGCCGTGCTCATCTCCGAGCTCGCCGTGCAGCAGGCCGACTCCTTCATCCGCACCGGCGAGACCGGCGAGGAGGAGAAGCAGGCGATCGACTGCGTGGTGATCACGGCCGAGAACACCGATTCCTACACGCTGTTCGCGATGGAGTAGCAGCTCGACCACACGGTGATGGCGGAGGGGATCTCCCTCCGCCATCACGCGTGAGAGCGACGCGGAGATGCGAACGGGTGGCGCGTGCAGCACCGTCCGACGCGTCGAGACGATCCCTCTCCCATCGACCGCCGCGCCGTCATCGCCATCGGCGACGCACTGATGATGCTGACAACACGAGTAGGTTGAGCGCATGCCCGCATACCCCGACCGACGCGGCGCGCAGATCGCGGCGTCCCTCACAGCGCTACCCGCAGGCACGCCGGCATCAGAGGTCGCGCGCCGGCTCCTCGACCTGTTCACGAGCGGCTCGGTGCAGCCGGGTACGCGCCTTCCACCCGAACGCCAACTCGCCGCCACCCTGGAGGTCGGCCGCTCGGCGGTGCGGGAGGCGCTCGCCGCACTGGAGATCCTCGGGATCGTCGACGTGCGACCCGGCTCGGGCACGTATCTCCGGGGCGCCGCGAGCGAACTCCTCCCGCAGACCCTCAGGTGGGGTCTTCTGATCGGCGAACGGAACACGACAGAGCTGCTCGACCTCCGCGCGGGACTGGAGACGTATGTCGCCCGACTGGCCGCGGCTCGCGCCGATGCCGCGGACCTCGCGGCGATCGCCGCCGCACTGAGTCACATGGAGGGTTCCGTCGCCGTGCTCGCGGAGTTCGCCCGGGCGGATCACGACTTCCACATGGCGTTGTCCGCCGCGGCATCCAACGACACCCTCGTCGACCTCCTCCACGTCGTCCGTTCGCTCCTGCAGATCTACGACGACCGGGCCGTTCACGACGAGGTCGCCGCGCGCGTCGCGATCGCCGAGCACGCGAAGATCCTTCGTGCTGTCGAGGCTCGGGACGAGGACGCGGCGGCCTCTGCCATGGCACTGCATATGGCGACCGCCTCCGATCGTGTGAGCGGAGAGGCGCGTCGCTGATCGACGCGCGGCCTCGGGGCGGGCGTGCCGCCCGGGTGGGTCACGGCGTCGCGGGGGAGAACCGGTACGGCGCGCTAACGCGGCCTGGCGCCGTGGTGCCGCGGACGGAAGCCGCGTGGAGGGAACGCTGACGCGACGAGGCGGCGCATGGACTCGAGCGATCCGGACGCGTAGCCGAGCTCGCGGGCCTGCACGAGCACATTGCCGATCGCCGTCGCCTCGACCGGTCCCGCGAGGACCACGCGTCCGGCCGCGTCGGCGGTGAGCTGGCACAGCAGTTCGTTCTGCGATCCGCCCCCGACGACATGGATGGTCTCGATCGTCGTTCCCGACAGCTTCTCCGCCCGGTCGATCGCGACCGCGTACGCCGCGGCCAGCGACTCGAGGATCGACCGGACGTACTCGGCCCGGGTCCGCGGCGCGTCGACGCCGTTCTCGTCGCACCACGCGTCGATGCGTGCGGGCATGTCTCCCGGCGGGAGGAACCTCTCGTCGGACGCGTCGAAGACGGCGACCGGA
>CAKTZW010000147.1 GCA_934636065.1 uncultured Labedella sp. | reverse complement strand
GGGTGGAGAGCGTCGTCATGCTGAGGGGCAGGTTCTCGAGCCGGTCGCGCTGCCGGTCGTGGAACTCGGCGATCCCGACCGCGAACTCGTCCGGCTCGGCACCGACCTCGGTGAGCGTCGTGAGCCGGGTCCACCGGTAGAAGGACCGGTCCTCGACGCCCTTCGCCATCACCATGCCGGAGGTCTGCTGGAAGCGCTTGGCGACGTCCGTCGTGGCGTCCGACAGGACGGGCACGAGCCGATCGATCGCCTCGGTGAGCTCCGGTCGACGGCGCTTGGCCTCGGTCGCCGACGCGTGCAGGTTCTCGATGCCGTCGGTGTACGTCTCGGTGGGGCTCTCGCCCTCGACGGGTGCCGCGAGATACGAGCGGTACACCGGGAAGCACGCGAGCAGTTCGGCGATGGCCTCATGCGCATCGGCCGGGTCCCCCGGACCGGAGTCGAGCACCTGGGCGGCCTCGCGGGCGAGCCGCGCGACCTCCGAGCCGAGGATGCCGTCCGTCACCTCACGCTTGCCGTCGTGCACCATGTCGTGCCAGTCGACGGGGCGGGGATCGGTGTCGCTGGGCGGAGTGGCGCGCAGACGCGTGTCGAGGGCGTCGAGCGCCTCCTGCCCGGCCGGGTCCACGAAGAGGCGGTCGATCGTCGCGAGGGCGTCGTAGCCCGTGGTCCCCTCGGTCTTCCACTGCGCGGGCATGCGCTCGGGAATGCTCCGCCCGGACGCGTCGGTGTGACGCGCGAGGATCTTCTCGATGAGCACGTACGCTCCGCCCGTCGCCTCGGCGAGCGCGTCGAGATACGCGCCCGGATCGCGCAACCCGTCGGGGTGATCGGCACGGAGGCCGTCGGCGATGCCGTCGCGGATCCAGCTCACGATCGTCTCGTGCGACTCGGCGAACACCCACGGCACCTCGACGCGGATCGCCGCGAGCGTGTTCACCGCGAAGAAGCGGCGGTAGTTGAGCTCGCTGTCCGCGCGGCGCCAGTTGACGAGCTCGTAGGACTGCGCGGCGTGCACCGCGACCGGGTCCGAGTCGACGCCGTCGGGCGCCGTGCCCTCGGCGACGGGGTACGCGGTGTCGTAGTAGAAGAGCCGGAGCGCGCTCGAGCCCGCGCCGTCGTCAACGGTCGTGAGGGTGAGCTTGCCGAGCTCGCCGCCCTCGTCGGCCGGGTCGTCGTCGCCGAGAACGGGGAGCCGGAGCTTGCCGCCGCCGAAGTCCCAATCGATGTCGAACGCCTCGGCGTAGCGCGACGCGCGACCCTTCTCGAGGACGTCCCACCACCAGACGCTCTGCACGGGGGTGGCGACGCCCACGTGGTTGGGCACGATGTCGACGAGGACCCCGAGGCCGTTCCGGCGGGCCTCGGCCGAGAAGGCGCGCAGGCCCTCCTCGCCGCCGCGATCCGGGTCGACGAGGGAGTGGTCGGTGACGTCGTAACCGTGGTTCGAGCCCTTCTCGGCCTGCAGGATGGGCGAGAGATACGCCCAGTCGGCGCCGAGCGACGCGATGTAGTCGGTCAGCTCGGCCGCGTCGTTCAGGTCGAAGCCCTCGTGGATCTGCAGGCGATACGTCGATCGGGGCGCGCGCGGGACGTGACGGGACTCATGACGGGGAGTGGGCATGGTCCCATCCTGCCCGGGCTCGCGAATCTCCCGCAGGGACTTGCGCGCACGCCCCTCCGCCCCCAGCCCTCCCCCAGAGCGCTACACCCGCTCGAGGGCGCCACGGAGAACGAGCGCCCTCGACACCGGAGAGGCGCCGTGGTGACGGCGCCTCCTCGGATCAGGCAGCGTGACCCGACCGTCAGTCCGCCGAGGGGGCGGATTCCGAACCGCCGGACGGGGCAGGTGACGGCGTCGACGAGGGACCATCGGACGGATCTCCGGACGGATCGCCGGACGCGTCAGTGGATTCCGCACCGGAGCCGTCAGCAGGAGCGCAGGTGTCGACGGGGTCGGCGAGCGGTTGCACCGCGGCGAACGGCGGCGTCGGCTCCTCCACCGTCGAGGGGATGACCCTGCTGTAGTCCTGAGAGAACTCGCCCTGGAAGAGCGGGAAGACGTTCCAGCCGGAGTCGGCGTTCGCCGCGGGATTGGGAACGATCGGGAACTCCACGCCCTCCGGATCGGCACCGGTGATCCACCCCTCGCCGCCCGCCCCACCCACCGCGAGAGGGTCGCCATTCTGGTCGAACAGCTGCACACCGGAGATGGGCTGACCGGTGCAGTCGTAGGGGAAGACGTTCGTCACCGGCATCCCGTTGGCGCTGAGTTCCTGCGGGGCGATCTCCTGCGTCTCGTACACGTAGGCCGCGGTGTTCGCCGCCTTGGAGGACGCGGCGCCGATGAGCCAGGGAAGAGCGAGGATCGCGACGACGCTCACCGCGACTTTCACTCCTCGAAGCCACCGCCGGGGGAGCCAGCGCCCGCGCCCCCACTGCACACTCGCCACGACAGCGGCGAGAAGGAACACCCAGCCGACGAGATCCGTCGGCAGCGGCGTGAGCGAGTTGAGCATCACGAGGAGAGTGAACACGGCCCAGCCCCGCAGAAGCCACCAGACGGGGCGAAGTGCGAGGAGGAAGTCGAACACGGCGGCGACCGTCGGATTCTGCCGCTCCTTCCGCCACCACGCGGCGACGTTCCGCGCCAGCCGCTTGTAGCCGCCGAACCACTCGCCGCTCGCGGGGCGGGAGTCGCGAGGCGGCAGACCGGCGGCCGAGCGCAGTTCATCGGCGTATTCGCGCGGGTCGCCCAGCGGATCCCCGGAGTCCTCTGCACGCTCCATGAGGTCGGCCTCGAGCCCGTCGACGAGGTCCTCGACGTCGTCCGGCGGGAGGTCGTCGAGGTGCGCGCGGACGGCCGCCGCGAAGACCGCGACCTCCTGTGCGAGCGTCGCCGCGTCCCTCGTGTCGGTCGCTTCGGTCGCGTCGGCCGGGGGGAACATGGTCGGTCCTGTCATCGTCCTGCTCCGATCGAGGGGATGGCGTCGACGGCCGTACCGTCGATCACGCGCGAGAGGGTTCTGGCGAAGTCGGCCCACGCGGCGCGCTGCTCGGCGAGCAGTTCCCGTCCCTCGCGGTTGATGCCGTAGTACTTGCGGTGCGGTCCGCCGTCGGAGGGGACCACGTAGGTCGTGAGCGCGCCCGCGGCGTAGAGGCGACGAAGGGTCCCGTACACGGACGCTTCGCCGACGTCGTCGAGGCCGGCCGTGCGCAGTCGGCGCACGACGTCGTACCCGTAGCCGTCGTCCTTCTCGATCACCGCGAGCACCGCGGCGTCGAGCACCCCTTTGAGGAGCTGAGTCGTGTCCATGTGACCTCCTGGATGCACGGTACCACGGAATGCACAGTACCACGAGAAGCGCAGAGCCTGAGGCGTCGCCCGTCGAGGCCCGCCGGTGCGTGCCGAGGGCGCTAGCTCCGTACCGAGGGCGCCCCCTCTGCCTGGCGCCCTCGTGCGGGTGTAGCACTTTGGGGCTGTAGATTGAATATATTTATTGACGGGGCGACGCCCCGGGAAGAGACGGACGGGACGGCACGGTGCTCTATCGCCAGGTGTACGACGCGTTGCGGGCGCGCATCGTCGATGGGCGCTACGCCGTGGGCGACAAGCTCCCCTCCGAGGCCGAGCTCTCGGAGGAGTACTCGGTCAGCTCCATCACCGTCAAGCGCGCGCTCGATCTCCTCCGCACCGACGGATTCATCGTCCGGCGCCCCCGCCTCGGCACCTTCGTCACGAGCGCGACACCCGGCGGCGAGACCACCGCAGCACCCGCGCGTCCGACCCGCCCCCTCATCGGCTGCGTCGTCACCAACTTCGACGACACCTTCGGCAGCCGCGTCGTCGAAGGCCTGCTCGCCGGCGCGGGCGTGGACGATCCCGTCATCCTCATGCGCTCGATGGGCGACCACGATCTCGAGGACGCCAGCATCCGGTCCCTCCTCGACTCGGGCGTCTCGGGGCTCGTGCTGCAGCCGAGCTCGTCGGAGTTCATCCCACCGGCGGCGCTCGAACTCGTCACCCGCCGCTTCCCGCTCGTGATCCTCGACCGCGTGTTCGACGGCATCCCCGTCTCAGCCGTGCGGTCGGACAACCTGGCCGGCGCGATGAGTGCGACCGAGCACCTCCTGACGCTGGGCCACCGCACGGTCGGCTTCCTGAGCGCCGCGAGCCACGTCTCCTCGAGCGAGGAACGCCGCAACGGCTGGGTGCACGCCCACGCCGCCTTCCACCTCCCCCTCGACGACTCCGCGGAACTGCGCACTCTCGACTCGACGATCCCCGGAAGCACCACGAGCACCGAGCAGGACATCGAACGACTCGTGGCGTTCGTGCGGGAGCACCCGCATGTGACGGCATATCTCGCGGGCGAGTACAACATCGCGCTGCTCCTCCGGGAGGCGTGCCGGCGCCTCGGACTGAGCATCCCGGGCGACATCTCCGTCGTGTGCTTCGACCACCCCGACGCCGCGTTCGACACGGGACTCTTCCGCTTCACGCACGTGCGTCAGCAGCAGACGGCGATCGGCGAGCGCGCCATCGAGGCCGTGCGCGCTCAGATCGCCGCCCCCGGCTCGATCGAGAAGGTGCTCCTCCCCACGGAGCTCGTGCTCGGCGCGTCGACGGCACCGCCGCACGGCTGAGGCGCCCGCATGGCGATGCACGACGACGAGGTGCCGATCGAGAAGAGCGTCGTCCGTCGACTGATCGCGGAGCAGTTCCCCGAGTGGCGCACGGAACCGATCACACGCCTCGCGACGGCCGGCACGGTGAACGCGATCTTCCGGATCGGCTCCGGCCTCACCGCACGCTTCCCCCTCCGTCGCGGCGAGCCGGAGGCCGTGCGCGGCGAGCTCGTCCGCGAGGCCGATGCGATGCGGGAACTCGCCGCCGCCTGCCCCTTCCCGACACCGCGGCCCGTGGCGATGGGCGCGCCCGGGCTCGGCCATCCCCTGCCGTGGACGGTGCAGACCTGGCTCCCGGGGACCATCGCGACACCGGACGGCCTCGCCGGTTCGGATGCCCTGGCCCGAGACGTCGTCGAGCTCATCCGATCGCTCCGGAGAGCCGGGACGCGTGGGCGCACCTTCTCCGGCGGCGGCCGCGGTGGGGATCTCCGGGACGGCGACGAGTGGATGGAGACGTGCCTCGCCCGCAGCTCCGGACTGCTCCCGGTCGAGCGCGCCCGACGACTCTGGAACCGTTTCCGCGAGCTGCCCGATGCCCGATCGAAGGTGATGACGCACGGCGATCTGATACCCGGCAACCTGCTGGTCGACGGGGACCGGCTGGTCGGCGTGCTCGACGGCGGGGGCTTCGGTCCCGCGGATCGCTCCCTCGACCTCGTGGCCGCGTGGCATCTCTTCGACTCCGATCGTCGCGCGCTCATCCGCGGCGGGTTGGCGTGCGACGAGCTCGAGTGGCGGCGGGGTGCGGCCTGGGCGTTCCAGCAGGCGATGGGGCTCGTCTGGTACTACCGGGAATCGAACCCGGTCATGAGCGCACTCGGCCGCAGCACCCTGACCCGCATCCTCTCCGACCCGGTGTCGGAGCCCTGAGCGCACGGCCACTCGCCTCCCCCCTCCCCCCACCCGGCGCTTGCGTACGCAACTGCCGGATGCGGGTGTTTTTACACGCGCGGAAGCGTGTTGCGTACGCAATTGCCGGGGACAACGGGGAAGGGCGGGCGGGGAAAAGGGGGAAAGGGGGACCGGGAAGGGGGACCGGGGTCAGCCCCGCTCGATGACCGCGCGCTGCTCGATCG